>JAAZIW010000166.1 GCA_012800665.1 Rikenellaceae bacterium | reverse complement strand
TCCCAAATGGCATCCATCTCCGAAAGTTCCATCTTACCCAAATCAAGCCCCTTGGCGGCAACCTGAGTTTCCATATAGGTAAAACGGCGCTTGAACTTTTCGCACGCGGCTGTAAGGGCGGCAGAAGGATCTATTCCATAGAGTCTTGCGGCGTTTACAAGTGCGAACAGGGCATCACCGAACTCTTCTTCGACATGGGCATTGCTCTGTCCGTTGCTTCCGGAGCGTCCGGGAGCTTTGCGGGCATCCGGCTCTACAGCCTCTTTTACCTCGGCAATCTCTTCATCCACCTTTTCCCATACATCCGCAGGCTTTTCCCAATCGAAGCCTACCGCGGCGGCCTTGTCCTGCATAATATATGCTTTTTGCAAGGGCTCGCAACTCTTTGGAACCCCCTCCAAAACGGTCTTGCCCTGATGCTCCTTTTTCTTGCGCAGCTCCCAAGCCTTGGCCACCTCTTCGGCGGACATCTTGCGGCCGGAGGCATCTCCGAAAATATGCGGATGCCGGAAAATCATCTTCCCGCACATTCCGTCAAGCACATCGGCGATATCATACTCTCCCTTTTCCTCAGCCACTTTTGAATAAAAGAGCACATGGAGGGCCAAATCCCCCACTTCTTTTTTAATTTCGGAAGAATCGCCTGCAAGGACGGCATCGGAAAGTTCGTACACCTCTTCTATAGTAAGCGGGCGCAAGGATTCGTTTGTCTGGGCATTGTTCCAAGGGCATTCGGCACGGAGCCTGTCCATAATCTCCATAGCCCTTTCGAAAGATTTCAGCTTCTCTTTTTTACTGTGCATTATGCAAAGATAATGAAAAGCGAAATAATTGCTATCTTTACGGACCAATAATAAAACACAAAAAATGAAGCCGATAAGCTATGTAAGTGCCGACGAGGCGGTAAGCCACATTAAGAGCGGCAGCCATATCCACCTGTCAAGTGTAGCGAGTGTACCCCATTGCCTGGTTCAAGCCCTATGCAGAAGGGCGGATGCAGGAGATGTGAAAGACCTCCGTTTCCACCATTTGCACACCGAAGGGCCGGCCCCGTACAGCGAAGAGCGCTATCAAGGCATTTTCTTCGATCAGGGATTTTTCATCGGCTCGAATGTGCGCAAGAATGTAAATAAAGGTTGGGCGGATTATATTCCGGTACATTTAAGCGAAAGCCAAAAGCTCTATCGCGAAAGACATATTCCTCTTGGAGCAGCACTTGTAAATGTTTCACTGCCCGATGACCAGGGACGGGTTTCGCTCGGAACCTCGGTGGATTGCAGCGTCGCCGCAGTAGAAAGCGCGGATATTGCAATAGCTGTGATAAATCCGAATGTCCCCTTTGCTTACGGCGATCTTCTCAATTTGGAGCAATTCGACTATTTGGTAAAAGACGATACTCCCCTAATCAGTTTGGCATATTCAGAGCCCAGTCCTACAGATATACTGATAGGCAAGCACACTGCAGCTTTGGTGGAGGACGGCGATTGTTTGCAGATGGGAATAGGAAGCATCCCGGATGCGATTGCAGCTCAACTCAAAAATCACAAGCATCTTGGTCTGCACACCGAAATGTTTGCAGACGGCCTGCTTGACCTCATCAAAAAGGGTATTATAGACGGTTCGCGTAAAAAGATAGACAGAGGCAAAATCGTGGCCTCCTTCCTTTACGGCAGCGACGAACTTTATTCTTTCATCGACCACAACCCCGATGTGCTTATGAAAGATATAAAATATGTGAACAATCCTTATGTTATCGCTCAAAACCCGAATGTAAGGGCCATCAACTCCGCTATTGAGGTGGATCTTACAGGCCAGATTTGCGCCGACTCAATAGGCACGCGTGTCTGGAGCGGAACGGGCGGACAACTGGACTTTGTGAGGGGAGCAACCCTGAGCGAGGGAGGCAAGAGCATCACTGTTTTTGCTTCTCAAACGAAATATGGAGGCAGCAAGATAGTTCCCGAATTGAATCCGGGCGCCGGAGTGGTAACCCCAAGGCCGAATGCGCAATGGATTGTAACCGAATTCGGAGCTGTAAACCTCTACGGCAAGAGCCTTCAGGAAAGAGCAAAACTGCTCATCAGCATAGCCCATCCCGACCATCAGGAAGATTTGGACCGCGCCGCCTTCGAGCGCTTCGGCCCGCATTGGCATTTATTAAAACTTTAATCCGGCCTACGCATTGCCGATGTGGCTTGCAAGAGGATAGCTGATAAAAAGTCAAGCCAAGCGGAGGAAGCCGGACTAATACGCCAATTCAAACAAATCCCTTTTGGGCATTTTTGCCGAATAGCGGCTCCTGCACTGTTTTATGAAATTCTTTACGGTCCGCGAGAAGCGCGGGCCTTTCCAATTATGGGTGTTGGTCACCAAAATCCAGCATTCGCTGTCAGGAAAACAATACACTATGGCATTGGTGCCGGCAAGAGAGCCGGTGCGTATCCAGCCGTTTTTCACCTCATTCCAGCCCAAAGCGTATTTATGATTTTCGTGCCAGACTGTCATGGCGCGCACACTCTTTTTGCTTAATATGTCGGGCACCCCCGGATGGCCGTTGATCGAAGCCACAAAGCGGGCAAGTTCAGGAGTGCTTGCCACCCATGCTCCGGCGCCTGACAAACCCCTCACATTGCTGCCGCCATAGCAGCGCACCACACTGTCGCCGGAATTGGTATATTCGGGAACAAGAGGGTCATTGTCCTGCATATAATAACGCACCTCGTTGGGATACCTGTTTTTGTAATAATTGTGCGCCAGGTGCATATCCACGCAACCGGCCGGTTCGAGCAAATTCTTCTGCATCCACTTTTCATACTCCTCACCTGTCAGCTTTTCTATTATCATGCTCAGCAGCAAATAGCCGAAATTGCTGTATTGCCGTGAAGTCCCGGGCTTATATCCCAAGCGGCGCTGCAGCATAAGCCGTACAAGCGTCTCCTGGTCGGGTGCTTTTTCAAGATGATAGATATGCATTATATCGCGGGTTATGAACATAGGGTCGCCCCTCCGTATGCTGAGGCCGCTTTCATGACGCAATAGCTGCTCTACCGTAATATCGAAATAAGCCTTTTCTTTAATGGCTTCGGTATAGGCTTCATCGCAAAGTATGCCGGAAGGTCCGAACACCTTGTCGCTCAAATGCAATTTCCCCTCTTCCTGCAGCTTCATTATGCCGGCAGCGGTAAGCAGTTTGCTTATCGAGGCTATGCGCATTATATTTCCGGGCCCCATCTCCCTGTTTTCATCCGCTTTTCCATAACCCTTCGCATAAAGCAGGGAATCACCCCTCATTACGCTGAGCGAGAGGCCGCGTATCCACCAGCGCTGCATGAATGTATTTATGTCACGGTCCAACTTTTCCAGCCCCAAACTGTCGCTCATTTGATTGGTAATAAGCGAGTTGATACCCTTGACACGCCGCATTTTGGGAATCTTTGGATTACGGCGTGGAGAAATGGCAAGCACCAAAAGCACCACTATCGCAAGTGCTGCAATAAATAAAATCCTTCTTATTCGCAGGGACTTTTTCATTTGATTACCCCCGCCTTTTTACCGAATTCTATAATAAAATCTGCTGTGCCCTCTATTCCTAAAACAGACGAATCGATGCAAAGGTCGTAATTGGAAGAATCGCCCCACTCTCCGAAAGTGAAAAAGTCATAAAAATCTTTACGCTCTTTGTCTTTCTTTTGTATAAGGGCTTCCGCCTCACTTGCAGATATATTCATCCGCTCTGCCACCCTCTTTATTCGATTGTCAACAGGTGAGCAAAGAAACACATTCAGGCACTGCATATCTCTTAAAACATAATTGCATGCCCTGCCCACAAAAACAGCCGGACCGTTTTCTGCAATTTCGCGTATTACCGAGCTTTGCATCCTGAAAAGAGAATCATCATTTATATAATTCTGCGATATTCCTGCACTACGTCCTGCGCTGAACACATTTTGAAAAAATTTGAAGCCCCGCTTTTCGTCACGATGCTCAAAGAATTCTTTGGAAAATCCACTCTTTTCGGCAGCCTTGCCGATAAGTTCCTTGTCATATACCGGAATGCCGAGAGTTTCTCCGATAGAACATGCTACCTGAAGCCCTCCTGCCCCGAATTGACGTCCGATATTGATTATAGTGTGTTGCATGGTTAAATATAGCTGCCAAGAATGGCGGGGTCATCGCCGTCCTTGAGTTTGCTGAATTTACGCATCAGATTAATTATCAAGATGCCGGTTATTATAAAAGAAATTGTGTCTGCGATAGGGAAAGAATACCAGACTCCGCGGACATCAAGCCACAATGGGAGAAGATATACCAGCGGCACAAGGAAAAGCAGCTGGCGCGTGAGTGAAAGGAAGATGCTTTTGTTTACCATTCCCAAACATTGGAAGAAGTTGGTGGATACCATTTGCATGCCCACCAAAATAAAAGCAATATTCATAGTCTGCAAGCCTTTGGCGCTAAGAGCGAGAAGCGTTGCGTCGTTGGTAAAGATGCTGACTGCGGTCTTCGGAAAGAATTCGGAAAGAATGAAGCCGAATACACAAACCGCAGTTGCCCATCCGGCTGTAAGCAGATAAACCTTACGCACACGGCTGTATTGTCTGGCCCCGTAATTATAGCCGGCTATTGGCTGCATTCCCTGATTCAAGCCCATGACTATCATCAGGAAGAAGAAACTGATACGGTTAGCCACGCCATAAGCGCCTATGGCAAGATCACCTCCGTATTTGCGGAGCTGCTGGTTGATAAACAGATTCACAATGCAGGCAGCGCTATTCATGAGAAACGGCCCTAAGCCTATGGCAAGTGAGCTTCTGGCTATCTTCCAGTCTATTCCCAATATTCTTTTTCCGAAATGCACCACCCTATCCTTGCGACTGAAATACCATAATATATAACTTAGGGCCATCATTTGGCAAAGCACGGTTGCGACTGCCGCTCCCCTGACGCCCATGCCCAAGGCGAAAATAAAAATGGGATCTAAAATCGCATTGGCAATCACAGTGAAGAGTGTCAATCCCATTGCGGTTTTGGGATTGCCGCTAACCCTTATGATGCTGTTCAGCCCGAAATACATGTGAGAAATCACATTGCCCAGCATTATTATAGTAAGATATTGCTTGGCAAAAGGCATTGTAACCTCGCTGGCGCCGAAGAAATAAAGCAACGGCTCCTGCCACATAATTACGGTTATGGCAAAGAGAGAACCGAGTATAAGATTGAGGGTTATCGAGTTGCTTAAAACTTTTTGAGCATTGCGATAATTCTTCTGCCCGAGCATAACGGACATTATGGTAGATGCCCCTACCCCTACCAAGGTGCCCAAGGCGGAAGCAAGGTTCATGATGGGATGGCAGACGCCGAGCGCCGAAAGAGCATATGCCCCGACTTCAGGAATATGACCTATATAGATGCTGTCCACCATATTGTATAGACTGGTGGCAGTCATTGCAATTATGCCGGGAAGGGCATATTGCTTTAACAGGGCTCCTATGTTTTTGGTGCCTAATTCAAGAGGTGCTCCGGAAACCGCCTCCGACATGGCTAAGGCTTCTCTACTATATCAATATCGAAACGAAGCGGGCAGTAAGGAGGTATATATTTACC
>JAAZIW010000165.1 GCA_012800665.1 Rikenellaceae bacterium | reverse complement strand
GGTAAATATATACCTCCTTACTGCCCGCTTCGTTTCGATATTGATATAGTAGAGAAGCCTTAGCCATGTCGGAGGCGGTTTCCGGAGCACCTCTTGAATTAGGCACCAAAAACATAGGAGCCCTGTTGAAGCAATATGCCCTTCCGGGTATAATTGCAATGACTGCCACCAGTCTATACAATATGGTGGACAGCATCTATATAGGTCATATTCCTGAAGTCGGGGCATATGCTCTTTCGGCGCTCGGTGTCTGCCATCCCATTATGAACTTAGCTTCCGCCTTGGGCACCTTGGTGGGGGTAGGGGCATCTACAATAATGTCCGTTATGCTCGGGCAGAAGAATTATCGCAATGTGCAAAAAGTTTTAAGCAACTCGATAACCTTCAATCTCATACTCGGCTCTCTCTTTACCATAACCGTACTTATATGGCAGGAGCCACTGCTCTATTTCTTCGGCGCCAGCGAGGTCACAATGCCCTTTGCCAAGCAATATCTTACTATCATAATGTTAGGCAATGTGATTTCTCACATGTATTTCGGGCTGAACAGTATCATAAGGGTTAGCGGCAATCCCAAAACCGCAATGGGATTGACACTCTTCACGGTGATTGCCAATGCGATTTTAGATCCCATTTTTATTTTCGCTTTGGGCATGGGCGTGAGGGGAGCGGCAGTCGCTACCGTGCTTTGCCAAATGATGGCCCTAAGTTATATAATATGGTATTTCAGCCGCAAGGAAAAGGTGGTGCATTTCGGAAAAAGAATATTGGGAATAGACTGGAAGATAGCCGGAAGTTCACTTGCCATAGGATTGGGGCCTTTTCTCATGAATAGCGCCGCCTGCATTGTGAATCTGTTTATCAACCAGCAGCTCCGCAAATACGGAGGCGATCTTGCCATAGGCGCTTATGGTGTGGCTAACCGTATCAGTTTCTTCTTCCTGATGATAGTCATGGGCTTGAATCAGGGAATGCAGCCCATAGCCGGCTATAATTACGGAGCCAGACAATACAGCCGTGTGCGTAAGGTGTATCTGCTTACAGCCGGATGGGCCACTGCGGTTTGTGTATTCGGCTTCATCCTTTCCGAATTTTTCCCAAAGGCAGCTGTCAGCATCTTTACCAACGATGCAACGCTTCTTGCCCTTAGCGCCAAAGGCTTGCAGACTATGAATATCGCCTTTATTTTGGTGGGCATTCAGATGGTTTCCACCAACTTCTTCCAATGTTTGGGAATGGTAAACAAAAGTATCTTCCTCTCTCTCACGCGCCAGCTGCTTTTCCTTGTGCCGCTGGTATATCTTCTCCCATTGTGGCTCGATGTCCGCGGCGTCTGGTATTCTTTCCCTATCGCAGACACACTTGCTTTTATAATAACCGGCATCTTGATAATAGGTATTATGCGTAAATTCCGCAAACTCAAGGACGGCGACGATCCCGCCATTCTTGGCAGCTATATTTAACCATGCAACACACTATAATTAATATCGGTCGTCAATTCGGGGCAGGAGGACACCAGGTGGCAGTTTCCATCGGGAAAATCCTCGGCATTCCGGTATACGACAAGGAACTTATCGGCAAGGCCGCCGAAAAGAGCGGATTTTCCAAAGAATTCTTTGAACATCGCGACGAAAAGCGGGGCTTCAAATTTTTTCTGAATGTGTTCAGCGCAGGGCGTAGTGCAGGGATATCGCAGAATTATATAAATGATGACTCTCTTTTCAGGATGCAAAGCTCGGTAATTCGCGAAATTGCAGAAAACGGTCCGGCTGTTTTTGTGGGCAGGGCATGCAATTATGTTTTAAGAGACAAGCAATGCCTGAATGTATTTATTTGCTCACCGGTTGCCAATCGAATAAAGAGGGTCGCGGAGCGGATGAATATTTCTGCAAATGAGGCGGAAGCCCTTGTACAAAAGAAAGACAAGGAGCGTAAAGATTTTTATGACTTTTTCACTTTCGGAGAGTGGGGAAATTCTTCCAATTACGACCTTTGCATTGATTCATCCGTTTTAGGAATAAAGGGCACAGCAGATTTTATTATAGAATTCGGCAAAAAGGCGGGGGTAATCAAATGAAAAAGTCACTGCGAATAAGAAGAGTTTTATTTATTTCAGCACTTTCGCTGGCGGTGCTCTTGGTGTTCATCATCTCCTCACACCGTAGTCCAAAGGCTCCCCAAATGCGTCGTGTTAAAGGTATCAACTCGCTTATTACCAATCAAATGAGCGACAGCTTAGGCTTGGAAAAGTTAGACCGTGACATAAATACATTCATGCAGCGCTGGTGGATACGCGGTCTCTCGCTCAGCGTAATGAGGGGCGATTCCCTGCTTTATGCGAAGGGATATGGCAAAGCGGATGAAAACAGGGAGATGGGACCCGGAAATATAATGCGAATAGCATCGATAAGCAAGCTCCTTACAGCTGCTGGCATAATGAAGCTGCAAGAAGAGGGGAAATTGCATTTGAGCGATAAGGTGTTCGGCTCTTCCGGCATACTTTGCGATGAAGCCTACACTGAGGCCATTAAAGAAAAGGCTTATTTCGACATTACGGTAGAGCAGCTTTTGCGTCACGAAAGCGGCCTCAGTATACGGCGCGGCGACCCCATGTTCACTACCCGCGATATAATGCACATCTATCGCCTTGAAGAGGCGCCCGACCAGGAGACGCTTGTACGTCTGATGCTGCCGCGCCGCTTGGGATATAAACCCGGGACTTCACGGCAATACAGCAATTTCGGCTATCTGCTGCTGAGCATGATAATAGAAAAGCTTACCGGCGAAGAATACGAAAAATGGATGCAGAAGAATTTGCTCGAACCTGCCGGTTGCGTGGATATGCACTTGGCGCACAATTATTATAAGAACAGGTACCCCAACGAGGTGCGATATTATATGCAGGACAATGACCCTCTTGTTCCCGAATACACCAATTCCGGAGACAGTGTGGTGCGCTGCTATGGCGGCAGCAATGTAAGGGGGTTGTCAGGCGCCGGAGCATGGGTGGCAAGCACTCCGGAACTTGCCCGCTTTGTGGCTTCGATCAACGGCCATCCGGGGGTGACCGACATATTGAGCAAAAAGAGTGTGCGCGCCATGACAGTCTGGCACGAAAATCATAAATACGCTTTGGGCTGGAATGAGGTGAAAAACGGCTGGATACGCACCGGTTCTCTT
>JAAZIW010000019.1 GCA_012800665.1 Rikenellaceae bacterium | reverse complement strand
GTAACGTTGGAACTACTTCCCGCAGCAATACCGGTTCCCGCAGCAGCGGCAGTGTAGGAACATCTACCCGTAGCAGCGGCAGCAGCGGTACAGTAATACCGGGCACTTCAAGTCGCAGCAGCGGCTCTTCCGGTACCACAGGCGGTGCTGTTACCAGAGGAGCTGAAAGCAGGTCTTCCTCCGCATCCAATAAGGGAGCAACTGTTAACACCGGCAGAGGCTACAACACGAGCGACAGCTACAATCGTCAGACTCAAGGCCCGAACGATGTCCGCTTCGACCATGGCGGTCATAGGGTTCATCCGCGTAAGCGCCCTTATATGGACTGGGACCGTCCGGGCAGATTTTACAGCCGCGATCCCCACTATTTCGGCTATCGTGTAAGGTATCTGCCCCGCTATCGTAAGGTAAGATATTGGGGAATCGACTATTATTTCTACAATGACATTTGGTATCGCTGGTGGGATGGTGTATATGTAATCTCCCGTCCGCCCTACGGAATAAGTTTTGCCTACGACCTCTACAGATTAGAACTTGATGTTATCCGCTTCTCTTATTATAACAGGGTTTGGCGCAGTTATGAAACCATCAATGACAATTACTTAACCATCTTGGACCAGAATAGAATAATTGCCCAAAACAATGAAACGATAGCGCAGCAGAATGCCACCATAGCGGCGCAGCAGAATGTGCAGGCGAATCAGCCCACCGTTGATATGAATACTCTCAGGAGCCTCGCTTCGTACAATCTCGCAACAGAGCTCGGTTTAATTCAAAGTTATGCGGCGGCAGATGTGGAATATTTCTACGATGACGGTGTCTTTTTCGTAAAGGGTAAAGACGGAAAATACCGGACTATCCTGCCTCCTGCAGGAGCTCTCATCAAGGCTCTTCCGGACGATTACCATACCGTAACTCTTGCTGACGGCAATGAATATTATAGGGTGGATGACACCATTTACCGGATGACCGTAAGCGACGGAGTTCCCTATTTCGAGGTTCTCGGTCAAATTCAAAGCAATACGGTGGTGATTAAATAGAGGAGGCGCTTAAATAGAAGCAGCCAAGCTTTCAAGATTTTCCCGGGGTCCGGAACTTAAAAATTCCACTCCGGGATTCTTGTCTTTCAGAGCTATTCCTTTTTCTTTCAAAACATTTACCAGTCGGCGGGCCACTGCCGGGGCGGGGTCGATAAACTGAACATCAGGATGGCCTTCGTCAGATGCAACTTTGCGTAGAGTTTCGAGCAGGAAAGGATAGTGGGTGCAACCCAAAACTATTCTGTCGGCACCTTCTTCCAAAAGGGGAGTGAGACTTTTGCGCACAACATTTTCGGCATGAGGACCTGTAAGTTCGCCTCTCTCCACAAGTTCTACAAAGCCTTTGCCCACATGCTCTATAATTCGCACATTGTCCTCGAAATGGCCTTTGGTAGTGAGATATTTACTTGCTTTGAGGGTGCCTGCGGTGGCAAGTACTCCTATGACTCCGCTTTGAGTGCCGAGAGCGGCAGGCTTGACGGCCGGCTCCATGCCTACGAAAGGTATTGAATATTCCGAGCGAAGGACCTCTATTGCCGCACCCGTGGCGGTGTTGCATGCAAGGACTGCTGCCTGCGCCCCGCGAGCCAGGAAAACATCCGTGATTGTACGAAGCCTGTCCCTAATGAATCCGGGCGTTTTTTCGCCATAAGGGCAATTGGCATTGTCGGAATAGTAAATATAACGCTCATCAGGCAGGGCCTTGCGTATTTCACGAAACACCGAAAGCCCTCCCACACCTGAATCCATTATACCGATAATTGCCATATTTATGCGAATCTTAGATTTGCAGAGTGTTTTTCTGTACTAATCAAAGTAACTACAGATCTTATCTGACATTAATGCAAAAATAAAGATTTACGTTGAGATTTATGTTAAAAACGCATTTTATTCGTCAAGAAAAATGTGATTATCAACATTTATTCGTTGAATAAAATGAGTTTGTTTCTCGAGTTTTCAGTATCTCTTCCTTCTGACTTTTTATTTTGCATAAATATCTGAAAGGCTCAATTGAGCAGTATCTAATGGCTTTCACCAAGGTATAGATATAGATATAAGGCCATATTCTCCAAAGGGGTTTGAGGGGATTGCACAGCTCCACAAGAGATTTTACATAATAATTTCTGCGTATGAGCTTCTCTTTGGGCTCTTTACGGAAAGCGCGGTCGTGAATTGCTTTTGCACCGCTCACAACGCCTATTTTCCAGCCTGCCGCCCTGAAACGGTCGCAAAGGTTGTCATCCTCTCCATAATGCGGGAAGATGGGGGCGAAGAGTCCAACCTCTTTAAGAGCCGAAAGCCTTATCAACCAATGCGCCGCCATTACCCTCGGCACTTCGTAGAGCGGCTCGGGAAGCTTTCTGTTAAGGGCGCGCTTTTCGAAATTCGTATCGAAATTCACCCCGTCCGCCTGCATCTGCAAGGGGCTGAGTATAGCGAAATTCCCGGCCGATTCGGCAGCATCCAACAATAAATCAAGGGTATCCGGCAGCAGCCAGGCATCCTGATTGAGAAGATATGCATAATCGTAGCCGTGTTCCAAAGCATATTCGAGACCCAAATTATTGGCTGCCCCAAAACCCATGTTGGATTCGCTCCTTACAAGTTTCACCTTCGGATAATCCTTTTCTATACGCTCAGGGGTGCCGTCAGAGGAGCAGTTATCCACCACAAACACATCCGCCTGAACAGCCTTTGATGCCGATGCCTTCAGGGCGCTGCCCAAACAGCGCTCTATCCACTCCATACCATTATAGCTTACAATTATTATAAGAACTTTCATTTGCGCAGTAAGATAGAAATTCGATGTTTAGCCTCTTTCAGCGCAGCTAAAAAAGAAACAATGGGATTATCCCTCCATACTTTAAGAATCTTCGCCCTAAGTTCGGGGCTAAGTCCGCTTCCATAATATTTTACAAAGTTTACGGCATAAATGCGGTCGTGCAGGAAAACCCGATGGTCTTTTAGCCCGAGTCTTTCAAAATCTCCAAGCAGACTTCTTAGTTCCAATAACGCTTCTCCGCTTTTTTTCATACCTGCAGTGGTGTTGCTTCCGTGCTGCCGAAAGAGGTTTAGCGCTTTATACACAAACGATACTTTGCCTTTCCTTGCGAGTTGAGTCCAAAACAGCCAGTCGCCAACGCCCTTATATTTTATATGAGTATCTCCTAGCCCCATAGCTGCATCTTTTCGGAATAATGCTCCGCTGGCATTTACTACGTAATTATTGCGCAAAAGCCATTTGCGAGCGAATTTTTCCCCATCCACAGACAAATTCCGGCCGATTTCTTTATGATATTTGTGGATATCGAGATGCTTGCCGTTTTCATCAGTAAGCATTGCGGCGCAGAAAGCTAAAACGCATGAGGGCTCGCGGTCGAATTCTCCTACAAGGGTTTCGAGTAAAGCAGGAGAGCAGGAGTCATCGCTTTCTGCTATCCAAATGAGCTCCCCTGAGGCTTCCGAAATGCCTTTTTGCCATTGTTTGAAAGCTGAGCCGCTGTTTTTTTCGTTCAGAATCACTTTGCCGATTTTGGGATGCTTCCTCCAAGCCTCGATGATTTCTTTGCTCCCGTCTGTGGAGCAATCATCAAGTAGAATTATCTCAAAATCCTGATAAGTTTGAGCAGTGATGCTTTCCAGTCTTTCGGGAAGATACTTTTTGTGATTGAAATTGGGAACTATGACGCTTACTCTTGGCATGGAAAGGGAATATTTATCAATTCAAGTAAGGGAGAGTTGCGCATGTCCTGGGGGTTGGTGCCGGGGACGCCTTGCGGGATGGGAGTTCCGATAGAGTCGAAAAGCCATGTCCAATAAGGGGGGAATTCTCCGCTTGGGGCCTTGAAGTTCATCGGGGCGGCAGGAAGCAGAGGCAGTCCGTTTTCATCTAAATAAGAGTCGCGCACAAGCTCCGTGCAATACATTGCTCCGTTGTCAGGAAGGAAATACACATCGTAAGGCAGTCCTAAAAATTCTTTAGACTTGCTTACAATATCTCGCGCTCCGTCCTTAAAGCGCATTATTTCAAAGACCGGATAAGAATCGTCGGAAAGGGTGAAATCTACAAGAAAAGTGTCCAAGGGGTATCTTGCAACCCCTCTTTTTATGGTTGCATCTATTATCCATACCGAATCTCCCTCCACCTCCAAAATCGCCGTATGAATATAATTGAGGCCTTCCTCAGCGCCTGTTGCTTCCGCTATTGCGCTGCTTATGGAATTTGTGTCCGCTTTGTAGTCAAAGGGCAGACCCACGAAAAGGAGGTCTCCGCTTTGGATGCATGGTTTTTGAGTGCATGCCGCCAAGAGCAAAACAAGGATTATCGATATTCTTTTCATTTTAGTAAACGTTTTTTAATCAAATGTCCGATATGGTGAATTTTCCAGTAAGCTATTGTTGCATAAGACTTTACTATATCCTTAAACAGGGTCTTGCGCACAGCCCTGTAAAAGCCTGATTGCAGATAATTATCGAGGAACTTCGCTCTCAGAGGACTCTTTTTAAAGGACTCCATAATGGATGGCTTATAAGCGAGCCTGTCGGAATAGGGGTGTTCCACAAGCTGCAATTCAGGGAATTTTGCGGACAATTCCTTCAAGGCCTCAGAGCCTTTAGTGGTGTTTACGCTTACGGAAGACACTTGCCCGTCCAGTCCTATAAAATCTCCGAGAGTAAGGTCGCCGGAGCGCTCAGGCTTTGAATATTGGCAGCTGTAGCAGTTTTCCCTAAGGCTTATGCCTTCCAAGAAAGCCCTGAAATATGGCTGTAGTTTTTGGTCTTTGTCGTAAAAGCATTTATCTCCATCCCAAAGAGTAAGATGGTAGTTGTATTTGTCGTTGCTCCTAAAGCGGACATCCGTTAAATTGCGGCCTTTGCGAAGATGCCCCAATTCTTCTGTCAGGTATCGCTCCGGGCATACTCCGTGGCATAGCAAATCCGCAGTCCAAAGCCCCTCTGCGGCATCTCCCACAAAGTTGAGCAGACCGGCAACCTGGCAAGGGGTGCCGATGAAGAGCAGTTTTTCCCCGCTTTTCAGGCGGGACTTTATTTCGCGATAAGTATCTTCCGAAAAATGGCTCTGCACATATTTGGAGCCTTTGAAGTCTTTTGCATTTCCGCTTTTTACCTCCGCCATAAAAGAATCCGACCAGGCAGTGCCGTAAACTCTTCCTCGGTAAAGCCTTGCAAGCAGTGCGGCAACGCCTCCCGAAGCGCTCAGGCGGCGCTCCTCCGAATCTGAATTCCATGCGGCATAGCATTTTGAGGGCTCATGCAGCGGCAGGGGATTGAGCACGGGACAAGTTTGGGCGCAGAGTCCGCATTCCGTGCATGACGGTCCTATCTCCGGATGACTCACCCCAAAGGCATCTTCCCTCATGGAAATACATCCCACGGGACAGATTGCGGCGCAGGCTCCGCAGCCGCTGCATTTATCGGCGGGGCAGAGTGTCATGGCTTCACAATGGGTTTAAGCTCCTTGAATTCCGACAACCTAAGCTGACCGGAAAGAAGCAGACAAGCGAAAAAGGGGATTATCCAGCAGGCCGTTTTTATAAGGCAGATGAGTATGTAGGCCCAGCGTCTTCCCATACCGGGGAAATTTTCCGGCGAAAGCTTTACGAGCCACAGGCAAAGGGCCATCAGCGCGAAGGCAATTAGGGTGGGAAGCAGGAATGAGCGTGCCATCTTCCATCTGCTAAGGCCCATTAGTTTGCGATAATAAACCAAATAATATGCTCCGATTACTATCACTACATACACAAAGTAGGCAATTACGGCAGAGCCTACTCCGTACTGCCTGCAAAGCAGTGCGTTGAGCGCTATCGAAAGCACGCAGGCAATGGCAGTGGTTATTACCAAGGGCTTGGTTTTGCCGTAAGCGAGCACAAGACTGTTGCCGGGCGTGGTATGTATTTGAATGAGCACTGTTACTATCCACACTATCATCCATACACTCAAATGAGCATTTTGTTCTCCCACATAGGCACTCAGCACCTCGCTTGCGCAAAGGATGAATGGGATGCACAGCACATTGGCTATTATGGTGGTGTACCTTGTCCATTTATAAGCAAAGCGTTCGGTAGCGGCCCTGTCCTTTTTTGCAACCATCTCCGTAACGGTAGGTAAAAAGATGGATGAGAAGATGCCTCCGATGGTGATTATAAGGGAGGGCACCACCGAAATTATCTTGAAGTCGGTAAGGGTGTTTGCAGAATCGGGATATACAATTCCCAGCACGAGGGGCCTCGATTCCGTGGCGGTCATCTGGAAGAAGCTGAGAGCGAAAAGGGAAAGGCTGAAAACCAGCACCACTTTGAAATCTTTCCAATAAAAGCCCGGTCGGAAGTTGTCTATAAGGCCGTCCTTCCTGCATTTCAGCGAATAGGGAATTATTAGCAGAGAGGTGAGCAGCGTCAAAAAGAAGAAGTACCAGGGCAGGGAGAGAGGGATTTTGAGGGTAAGGACTATCAATACGATTTTCAGCAGCACCTGCACGAATTGGACTTTCATTGTAAAGGCCATCTGCATATCCGCCACCAATAATTGATTGAAAGTGGTGGTGCCCCAGCTGAATAATGATAGCACGGCAATGCTCAACAGGCACCAGCGGAGCATTTCGAATTGTTCATGATTTATATTGAACAGTCCCTCTCCGAAAAATGCTATCACCACCATTAAGGCAGCGTTTATAAGGGCAATTATCGTGTAAAAACTCAGGTTGGTGTGAGCCACCCGCTTTAGCATTGCGGTATTTCCTTCCGCTTTCCATTTCGAGAAGTAGCGTACGCCGCCAGTGTTGGTGCCGAGGTCCAAAAGATGCATATAAGCATTCAACGAGAGCGCAAGCGTAAGTACTCCGTAATTAGCCCTGCCGAAAAGCCCCATGAGCAGGGGCACTGACACAAAGCCTACGAGGGCGTTCAGCACCTTTGTGATTGTGCTCCAAAAGAATGTGGATAGGTAGTAGCGCTCTCTTTTCATTCTATTTCCTTTTTTAAGAAAGACAGCGACTCTGTTCTAAGCTCTTTAAGTCTTTTACGGGCGGCTTTATAATCGATTTTTTCGGGCTCTCCGTTTTCAAGAAATCTGTCGCCTATGCCGAAAAGGGAGAAAAGGTCGTAGAGTCTGGAATTTTGGGAGAGAGGATCGGCATCGGAAAAGCGTTTGACGCAGTAGAATTGTTTGCCGAGATTTATCGAGAGGGCGCTTCCATGGAAGGAATCGGTAAGTACGGCATCAGCGCCGGAGAGCAAAGAAATGAATTCCCTCGGGCCGGCGTCTTCTATTCTTTCCGCTCCGGAGATGGTTTCCAAGGGAAAGTCGTTTGATGGAAGGATAAGAGCGTGGTCCAGCTCGCTAATGGCCTTGAACTTTTGCAGGTATCCTTCGTAGAGAGAGGCTTTGCCCACAAAATAGCAGAAGATATATTTGCCTTTAAGGAGATGCGTATAACTGTTGGGGAGAGGTTTATGGCCTTCAAGAATATGCTTATGGTCTTCCGGAAGATTTCTATAGCCGGAGCCTTGCGCAAAGTCCTGCCACTCTTCGGCGCTCAGCAAAAAAGTGGGGTCGAGCACGGTTTTGATGTCTTTTCTGCCGGTAAGAGCCGATAGAGCCGTTTCAGCGGATTTTTCCCTTACT
>JAAZIW010000164.1 GCA_012800665.1 Rikenellaceae bacterium | reverse complement strand
CAAACATGCTGATAAGCATCACCCTTTTAATGCCGAACTTTTTCATTGCAAAGGGGATGAGAAGTATGCAGAGGGTTTCGCTTATCTGGCTGATGCTGATAAGGGCATTTGCATTATTGGCTCCCCAGGTATGGGCATAGAGAGGATTGTCTTTGAAGGAGGTGATGAAGCTGTTGGCGTAGCCGTTGGTGATTTGCAGGCTTGCTCCAAGCAGCATGCTGAATATAAAGAAGACGGCGAATTGGCCTTGCTTGAAGAGCCTGAAGGCGGAAAGGCCGCTGGCATCCATGAAACTCTGCTTTTCGGCTGTTTTGGGTTTGCAGGGGCAATTCGGCAAGGTAAGCGCATACAGGCAAAGAATGATGCCGAGCCCTCCGGACAAAATGAACTGCCAATAGCTGTGCTGGAATTGCAGGCCCGTTGAACTGTCTTTCATGAAGTTGACGAATAGCATGGCGCAAATGAAGCCGATTGTTCCGAAAATCCTTATCGGGGGGAAGTCCTTTACCGGGTCTTTGCCATTGACTTCAAGCGCATTATATGCCACTGAATTGGATATTGCTATGGTCGGCATATAAAAGGCCACGCTGATTGCGTAAAGCGCGAAAAAGGGAGCGAATTGTACTGCATCGCCCGCCCGCATGGCGTAAATTCCCGCTCCAAGCATAAATGCGCCCGCAATGCCCTGACAGAGCGAGAGTACCTTTTGTGCCGGTATCCATTTATCCGCCACTATGCCCATCAGAGCCGGCATGAATATGCTTACGAATCCTTGGGTGGCGAAGAAAAGCCAGATTTGTGGTCCGAGACCTACACGGTCGAGGAAGCCTCCCATACTAGTAAGATAAGCGCCCCAGACTGCATACTGGAGGAAGTTCATGATTATCAGCCTTAAGCCGATTCTGCTTTTGTTGTTTGCCATTACTTTGGTTTTAGTTGTTTTGCAAATTTAGCTCTTTTTCCTCTATTTTTGATATCTTTGTGAGATGAAATTTGCAGTCGAGCATACTGATCCCCATTCGGCAGCGCGTCGTGGGGTTCTGCATACCGACCACGGAGACATAGATACACCTATCTTCATGCCTGTCGGAACGGTGGGCAGCGTAAAGGGTGTTTATCATAGAGACCTTATCGGGGACATCAAGGCCCAAATTATTTTAGGCAATACCTATCATCTCTATCTTCGCCCAGGCCTCTCCGTATTACGCCAGGCGGGCGGCCTCCATGCTTTCGAAAACTGGCAGAAACCCATACTTACCGACAGCGGCGGATATCAGGTTTTTTCTTTAAGCCCTATCCGCAAACTAACGCCCGAGGGCTGCGAATTCCGCTCGCATATAGACGGCTCCAAACATATCTTCACACCCGAAAACAATGTGGATGCCCAGCGCATCATTGGCGCCGATATTATGATGGCCCTCGATGAATGCTGCCCCGGCGATGCCGACCATGGCTATGCGAAGAAATCTCTTGAACTCACCAAGGGCTGGCTGGAGCGCTTTGCCAAGCGTTTTAATGAAACAGAGCCTCTCTATGGCTATTCCCAGAGCTTCTTTCCTATTATTCAGGGTTGTGTATATCCCGATTTGCGCAAAGAAGCCGTGGAGCACGCTTTGCAATTTGAGGCTGACGGCTATGCCATCGGAGGACTTGCAGTAGGGGAGCCGGCTGAAACAATGTATGAGATTCTGGACTTTACGGTTCCGCTTTTGCCTGCCGACCGCCCCCGTTATCTAATGGGAGTGGGGACTCCGGCAAATATACTTGAGGCGATAGCTCGAGGCGTGGACATGTTCGATTGTGTGATGCCCACGCGCAACGGCCGTAACGCCAATCTCTTTACTTGGAACGGGGTGATGAATATGCGGAACAAGAAATGGAAGGAAGATTTTTCTCCGCTCGACCCCGATGGAACATCATTTGTAGACCATACTTATACAAAGGCCTACCTGCGCCATCTTTTTATAGCGGGAGAGATGTTTGCCGCAATGATAGCAAGCGAGCACAATCTCGCCTTCTATTTGGAACTTGTGCGTCAGGCGAGGGAGCATATTGAAGCAGGGGATTTCCTTTCGTGGAAAAATTCTGTGGTACCAAAGCTGAGCAAGCGGATATGAAAAAGATAGATGCCTATATAGCACGCCGTTTCCTCGTCACATTCTTTGTGGCGTTGATACTTATCATAGGCATTGTGATAATTTTTGATATTTCCGAAAAGATAGATGATTTTGTACAGAGGTCGGCTCCGCTCGAAGCAATTATAAAAGATTATTATCTCAATTGGATACCCTATTTCGTGAACATGTTCAGTCCTCTGTTCGTGTTTATCTCGGTCATTTTCTTTACCTCGCGCATGGCTGCCAATTCGGAAATAATCGCCATTCTGTCCTGCGGGGTAAGCTATAAGCGCATGCTGGCCCCGTATATTGCAGTATCAATCTTTATAGCCTTGCTGTCCTTGAGCCTTAATCTTTTCGTCATCCCCAATGCCAATAAAGACAGGGTGGAGTTTGAGATGAAATATGTTAAAGACCGGCGGAAGTATAAAGACAGGGACATACATTATCAGATTGCCCCGGGGCAGTTCGTATATGTTGAATCTTTCAGCAGATGGAACAACACCGCTTATAAATTCACCCTGGAAACGGTGGAGAATAACCGTATAAAGAGCAAACTCACCGCCGATGCCGCCGTTTGGGACAGCACCATGGAGGGTTGGCGTCTGCGCAATTGGTTTATAAGGGAATATTCCGAAGGCCTTAAAGACAGGATTATCAGCGGGGATAAAAAAGACACCGTCATAGCGCTGACGGTAACGGACTTCTACCGCAACGAAAAGACGGTGGAAACCCTTTCCGGCAAAGACCTGGATGCCCTTATCGCCACCCAGGAGATGAGGGGGGATTCAAATGTAATGTATGCTCAAATCGAAAAGCATACCCGCTGGGCCATGCCTTTTTCGGCTATAATCCTCACCATCATAGGCGTTTCGCTGTCTTCCCGAAAACGCAGGGGCGGTACGGGCTGGAATCTTGCCATAGGCATAGCCCTCGCTTTCTCCTATATACTTTTTCTGCGCTTCTCGCAGATGTTTGTTTTTACCGACACCCTTCCGGCTTGGATAGCGCTGTGGCTGCCGAATATCCTGTATGCCATAATCGCCGCTTTCCTTTATAATATGGCAAAAAAATGATAAGCATTACCGAATTATATTCCCTTTACCGTAATTGCTCGTATAAGGTTGCTACGGACAGCCGCACTATAAGCGGAGGCGAAATTTTCTTTGCCCTTAAGGGCGAAAATTTCGACGGCAATGCCTATGCCGTCAGCGCCCTTTTGAAGGGCGCCGCCTACGCTGTTGTTAATGACGATTATTCTTTTTGCCCGGATCCGCCGTCAGAGCGCCTTATAAAAGTGCATTCTCCTTTTGAAACGCTTCAGGAACTTGCTGAATATCATCGCCTTCAACTTGACATTCCAGTGATAGGGCTCACCGGTACAAACGGCAAAACCACCACAAAAGAGTTGATTGCGGCCGTTCTCCGCACTAAATTCGAGGTTTGCGCCACTGAGCGGAATCTTAATAACGATATTGGAGTGCCCCTGAGCCTGCTTAAAATGAAACCTTCCACGCAGATTGCAGTTATAGAGATGGGGGCTTCTCATCCGGGAGATATAAACAAGTTGGTGCAGATTTCCCGGCCGACGCACGGGCTTATTACCAATGTGGGGAAGGCGCATTTGCAAGGATTTGCCTCGTTTGAGGGGGTTAAATCCGCGAAAGCAGAGCTCTACCATTGGCTGGGAGAGCAGGAAGGAGCGGTATTGTTTCTGAATCAGGATGATTCCGTATTGGTGGAGATGGCGCGGAAAGAGCCTTGCCATGTTTTCGGTTACGGTCTTGATTACCAAGGAGTCAGCATTTTGCCTTCATCCGCTTCAGACCCTTTCATGAGCCTGCTTTTCCCAAGCGGCGTTACGCTTCGAACTCATCTTGTCGGTGCTTACAATGCTTCCAATGTGTTGGCGGCACTGGCTATCGGGGAGTATTTCGGAGTTTCGCGCGAGAGCGCTTTTACGGCGGTGGAGAAGTATGTTCCAAGCAATCAGCGTTCGCAAATGCAGCAGAGCGGGAGCAATACTCTTATTATAGATGCCTACAATGCCAATCCCTCTTCTATGGCAGTGGCGCTTGATAATCTGTTTGCGATGAAAGATGGCTCCAAATATGCTCTTCTTGGAGATATGCGCGAGCTTGGAGAAGATTCTCTTGCCGAGCATATCGCCGTTGTTAAGAGACTTGCGGCAAGCGATGTCCGTTTTTATTTGGTTGGAGAAGAATTCCGCAAAGCATTGATTGCCTGCAATTTGCCCGGAGTGAAATTTGAGCCTGCCATAAAACAGCCGAAGAACGGGGGTGAGACGCATATTGAGGCAGGCAGCATCATCCCTGTAAATGCATCAATTCCGCCTGACAGTCTGTTCCGCGGATGGTTTCCCGTTTCCGGTGACCTTTCACTGCACTTGGGCGTTCAGCCTATCGAGAAAAGCCTGATTCTGTTGAAAGGCTCCCGCAGCATCGAAATGGAGCGGGTTCTTGGAACTTTGTAAATCAATTATTTTTCGGGTTTACTATTGACAAGCGTAGCTTTGCCGGACGATACCGGTGTAAGCGACTGCTTTGCCTGCTTTGCCTCCTTACCTGCCTGCCTGCTTACCTGCCTGCCTGCTTACCTGCTTGCAGGTCCGGTGAATGCGAGCGGGCTTGTCAGCGCTTGTTTGTGCAGACTATCCGATTTTATCGATTAGGCAGCGGATTTTTTCGCCAACCTCCTCTATGGTGCCAATCGATTCAACCTCGTAATATTTACCCTGTTCTTTATAATATTCGATTAGAGGTTCGGTTTGGGCGTGATAAGTGGCAATTCTGTTGGCCACAACTTCATCTTTGGCATCATCCGCCCTGCCCTCGGACAGTGCACGGCGTGCAATGCGCTCTTTTATTACGGATTCGGGAATTACGAGCGAAATGACGGCCGTAACTTCTTCGTCACGTGACTCCAGCATTTCATCCAGGTCCATGGCCTGTAAAAAAGTGCGGGGGAATCCATCCAAAATAAAGCCGTCGACATCTTTATATCTGCCGAAGGCTTGAGCTATCATCCCCTCTACAACTTCATCAGGGACGAGATTGCCGGCATCAATCAAGGCCTTGGCCTTTTTGCCTAGTTCTGTGCCCGCGGCAATTTCGGAGCGGAGGAGTTCTCCGGTAGAAATGTGTTTAAGATTATAGTGTTCTGCCAATGGGGCGGCCTGAGTGCCTTTTCCTGCTCCCGGAGGCCCGAAAATTATATAATATTTCATTTGTCTAAAACATATATGTCCTTGAGGTTCCGCCCGAGTTCATTGTAGTCGAGGCCGTAACCCACTATGAATTCATTCGGAATCTCCTTGCCCACATAGTCGAGAGCCAAAGGCTTGTCGTAAACCTGGGGTTTGAGGAGCATAGTGCATATTTTCACTTCTTTTGCACCCTTGGCTAAAAGCATGTCGCGCAGGGCTAAAATGGTTGTTCCCGTGTCCACTATGTCTTCGCAGATTATCACCGTTCTGTTTTTAACATCGCCTGTTATGCCCATCACCTCCAATACTTTTCCGGTGGATTGGGTACCGGTATATGAAGAGAGCTTCATAGAGAAAAGTTCCAAAGGAAAAGTGACTCTTTTCATGAGACTTGCGGTAAACATGATGGCTCCGTTCAGGATACAGAGCAGTACAGGCACTTCGTCTTTGTTTTTGAAGTCGGCTTCTAATTTTTCCGCTACAGAGTCGATTATGCTTTCTATTTCGCTGTTGGGAATGAAAGGTCTGAAAGTTTTGTCGTGAAGAGTGATTTTGTTCATATGGATGAGTTGAAAAATAAGTCATAAAGTTAGTAAAAATTATATATAAAAACGAAAAAATAAATTTTTTACTGCTCTTGAAACTGTTTTTTCTTCTCTAACTTAGGGTTAATGAAAGTTATTTTAGTGCTGTGACAGCGTTTGGGTTTATGATAGCGCAATATTTGGCCACGACAGCTTTTAGGTTTATGACGGCAATTTTAGGCTATTGCAATAGTTAGGGAGATGACGCTTGTTTTAGATTATGACAGTTTTCGGGCGTGCTTATTTCGAGATTGATAGCTGTTTTATGCTTTGACATTTTTTTTGGCTTTGAGAGCTGTTTTTTGTTTTGAAGTTGTTTCGGCTTACGATAATTATTTTGGTTTATGGCAGTTGTTTTGATGGATTTGATTTCTGCGATTCTGCTGCTTGCAGGTGCGGGGGCGGCGGAAGAGATGAGCGAAAGCGAGATGGAGCGTTTCTATCATTACGCTCAGCATCCTTTGCGTATAAATCAAGTGCCTAAGAGCCGTCTCCTTTCCTGCGGACTTTTTTCCGCCTATCAAGTAGATGCTATAGAGGATTATAAAAGCAGAAGCGGAGATATTTTGAGCTTAAGCGAATTTGCTTTGGTGGATGGCATCGGGCCTGTGGCTGCGGAAGCTCTGAGTTTTTTTGTTTCCTTCGATAGTTCGCGTCCCCCCGGCATGAAGGAAAATATATATTTTCACGAGGACTTGATGGTAAGGGGAGGGTATAAAGTCAAGGGAGGTCCGTTTTTAGCGAAAATTGTCAGCAAACAGGCGGTTGCGACAGAAGGAACTTCGGCAGGAGATGTTAACGTTCCAGCAAGTATTGCTTCGGCAGAGAATGAGAGCGGTGCGGCAGATATAACCGATAGGACGGCCTCTTTCGGGCTGAAATATCATTTGGAGGCGGGAGAACGGATGGAGTTCTTTTGGTCCACAAGGCGGAATTATTCCTTGCCCGCCACCTCCGCCTTCTCCACCGCCACTCCCTCTGTAGTTTCCTCCTCCTCCTCCTCCTCCGTAGCAGCCTCCACTACTACCTTTCCCTCCACTACCACTGCCACCACTTCCTCTACCTCTCCCTCCTCCATCACTGCCACCACTTCCTCTTCCTCTTCCTCTTCCTCTTCCTCTTCCTCTTCCTCTTCCTCTACCACCGCCGCACCCGACGCACTTTTCGTTCCCGGAACTGTAAGCCTTGCGCTCTATGGCAGGAGAGGCGGAAAAATGATAATCGGCGATTTCAGCGCCCGCTTCGGACAAGGCTTGGCTCTTTGGAGTAGCTTTTCAATGAGCGGTTTCAGCACTGTTGACTCCTTTCGCAGAAATGCCGGCGGATTCAGTCCGACCTCATCTTTTACTTCCACCCTCTGCGGACTCGCATGCGATTATACCATCGATGGCTGGACGATTTCGACAGGATTAAGTGTACCGGCACTTCGCAGTTTTCTTGACGGCAATTATCAGGCGTTTTCCTCTGAGCATTCGCTGATGCCAATACTGGCGCTTTCGAGGCTTGGACGTTTCGGTCAGTTCGGCGTGCAGGCATTTTGGAAAGACGGCTTTGTGGCCTCGGCGGATGGAGTATTGGGTCTCGGGCATTGGACCTTGTTCGGAGAAGCTGCGCTTAGTTCACGGCAGATAGAGGAAGGAGGATATCTTATCAGGCGAACAAGGCTTGCCGCCTTGGCGGGTGTCACTTGGTCTCCCGCTTATAAAGTGAAAGCCGGACTTCTTGCAAGATATTATCCTTCAGGCTTTTATGCTCCTTTTGCAGGAGCTCCGCGAAGCGCTTCCACCTTGCAGGACGAGACCGGACTGGCTTTGGGTTGCCGCTGCCGTTGGGCGGAATTCACCTCTGATGCGGCTTTACATCCTGAGAAACAAACGATGAAATGCAAAACGATTCTTAATTTGAAACCCGTATTTTCTGTTCGGAAGGTTTCCGTTTCGCCTTCGCTTCGTTGGACGGAATCTTGGAATACCGCTTTAAATACCGCCCCGTGGAAACATGAATTGCGCGCCGACATCTCCGCTTCGTGGCGTGGATTCCAGGCAAATACCCGCATTCATTTTACCCGTTCAAAAGATTGGGGCCGCCTTGTTTATCTTGAATTGGGATATAAAACTCCTTCCGCAGGCCTCACTTCCTCTTCAAGTTCTTCTACTTCGGGCGCCCCTTCCACCTCTTCCGCGACAGCACTCTCCTCTTCGGGTACTTCCTTCATTCCACCGCCTCTTTCTTTGTCTGCTCCTATTGATTATCCTATTTCTAACGCTACTAATGGCTTTATTTCGGCTGTTTCCGCCTCTTCTAGCGCCTCTTCCGCTTCTTCGGAATTTCCCTCCATTAAGCCTAATGCGCTAAATCACCGTCGAGACAGTTGTCAATCTCTTAATACTGCCTTAAATCTTCTGCAATTTTCTTCCGTTGGGCCTAATGCGCTTAATCACCGGCGAGACAGCTGTCAATCTCCCGATACATCCAAAGCGCAGCCGGAATTTTCAATCTATATTCGCGGGACCATCTTCAATGCGCCTAATTGGGCTGACCGCATTTATTGCTATGAACGCGATCTTCCAGGCTCCTTTTATGTTCCGGCATTCTATGGACGTGGAGGCAGTCTTTCCTCTCTAATCGGTTTTAAAAGTTCGGGCATCCGCCGTTTCCGTTTTAGTCTTTATTTAAAGTGCTCTTTCATATACTATCTGACTCCGGACGGCACTTCTCTCTCTTCCTCTTCATCTTCCTCTGCTTCTGCTTCTGCTTCTGCTTCCTCCCTCGCCAAACCCCCTGTTGCAGAGGTAAAATTGCAATTTCAAGCGGCATTTTAGGCTACAACTGTCTTTTAGCACCACTTTTTTCTCCTTCTTTCGACCTTTTGCTTTTCTCGCGATTTGCTTATTGCAGCCCATTCTATCCGCAGATTCGAGCGTAAAATGGAAAGTACTGGTAATGAGGCAGAACATAAAACAAGACCTGGCAAAATTTCATACTCTTCTTTAAGGATTTTGCTGATAGTCAGAGAGTTACATTTTACGCTCGAGATTTCTTCCTGGAAAAGTTAACCAAAAAGGATAATTCTGCAGTCTCGTCTGAAAATTAAGCAGTCTCGTCTGAAAATTAAGCAGTCTTGTCCTGAAAATCTGCGGTCTTGTCCTGAAAATCTGCAGTCTTGTCCTGAAAATCTGCGGTCTCGTCCGGAAAAATTCTGCGGCATCACCCCCAAAAATGTTCATTTTAAAAAAAAACGACAAAAAAGTTAAAGTAACATGTAAAATTGTTATATTTACAAAATATATCCGGGAATTAGGATTTACTTGGTGTCGAACGGAGGCTTTTGCGGTGAAGGAAGAATATAAAGTGGAAATAGTGGAAGAGGGGATACGAAGAGCGTGCGGCTGGAGAGGAAAAGAGAACGGCATTTGGCTTTGATAAAAAGGGTGACGGAGGAGGTAAAACGAAGTAAGCGAAGGAAAGCAGGATAGCCGGAATGAATGAAGAGAGGCAAGTTGAATGAAGGAACAGATGTAGATGGTAAAAATGAGGCAGGGATAGCTTTAGGACAGATAACTTATGAAAATGAAAAAATACGATGTAATCATTGTAGGCGGGGGCGCTACGGGAACCTGCATGGCAAGAGATTGTGCGTTGAGGGGACTTAAAACTCTGCTTATAGAAAGAGAGGATCTTTGCGACGGGGCATCGGGGCGCAATCATGGCCTGCTTCACAGCGGGGCGCGCTATGCGGTAAACGACCCGGAAAGCGCCCGGGAATGCATAGCGGAAAACCTGATTCTAAAGCAGATAGCCTCTAACTGTGTGGAAGATACCGGGGGCCTTTTCATCAGTCTGCCGGAAGATGGTCTTGATTATCAAGCCCTTCTTGTACAAAAGTGCGCAGAAGCAGGAATCGATGCCCGCATAATAACGCCTAAAAAGGCGCTAAGTCTTGCCCCGGCAATCAATCCCAATATAATCGGTGCGGTAAAAGTGCCTGATGCCAGCGTAAATCCGTTCCTTTTAAGCGATGTACATGCGCTTGATGCTGTGCGTCATGGGGCTGATATAATCAAGTTCAAGGCTGTTACGTCTTTTCTAAAAGATGGAGACTCAGTAGTCGGAGTCAAGACCGATAAGGAAGAATATTATGCAAGCCAAGTTGTGATTGCATCAGGTATTTGGTCAGCAAAGTTGGCTGAAATGGCAGGAGCGCACATCGATATGTATCCCAGTAAAGGGTCTCTTTTGGTGTTCGGTCACAGAGTGACAAATCTCGTGATAAACCGTTGCCGTAAACCTTCAAATGCTGATATACTTGTGCCGGAAGCTGTGGTGAGTGTGTTTGGAACCACTTCTGACAAGGTGCCCTTCGAAGAGTGTGATAATATGAGGGTTACCCGTGAAGAGGTTGATTTCCTTTTGAAGGAGGGCGTAAAGATGCTTCCAAGTCTTGCATCCACCCGGATAATAAGGGCATATGCAGGTGTTCGACCGCTGATTTTGGAGGATTCGAAATCTTCTTTGCAAGCGGATGGTCGAAGCGCAAGCCGAGGAATAGTGTTGTTGGACCACGAGGAAAGGGATGGTGTGCCGGGACTCATTACCATAACGGGAGGCAAGCTTACTACTGCTCGCTTGATGGCGGAAAAAGCTGCCGACCTGGTTTGCAAAAAGCTCGGTATAGATGCTGAGTGCACTACGGCGGAAATTCCTCTGCCCGGCTCTTATTTAAAGCGTAGAAGTTTCGGTGCATTTCTGTCCGGCCTCGGAGCAAAGAAAGAAGACACCCCTGCCTCTAAAACCAGTTCCGGTGCAAAGCGAACCAGTTCTGGTGCAAAGCGAACCAGTTCAGGTACAAAGCGAACAAGCCTCGGTGCACAGAAAACAAGTTCCGGTGCGAAAAAGCCTTATTCTGCCGCCTCTCTGCCCGTTATCGAAGTAGAAAAAACTGTTTCCGGCGAGAAGAAAAGCGTTTCAGGTGCAAAGAAATCCTGCTTAGCAGTACGTAGCGTTGCACAAAAACTCTGTTCTAAAGAAACAATTCCCTATGCAGGCATAGCGGCGCTCGGCAGGCACGGCAGCGAAACCCTGAAAATGGATTTCACCGGAGAGGGTGCAGAAATTGTGTGCGAGTGCGAGCAGGTGACGAGTGCGGAAATAAGCTATTGCGTAAAAGAGTTCGGCGTGCGCAATTTGAATGACCTCAGGCGCCACACACGCATCGGCATGGGTACCTGCCAGGGGACCCATTGCATTCAAAGGGCGGCGGAGCTGCTTGCAATCGAGCTCGGCGTACCCGAAAAGGCAGAGGAGTTTATGAAAGATTATCTTCAGGAGAGATGGAAAGGCATGACGCCTGTAATGTGGGGGGAAACCCTGCGTGAGGCGGAATTCATGAGAAGCAAGTATAGCTCTTTGTTGGCAGAAGGAGAAATATCAGCGAAGTAAATTTTAATGTTTTTGAAATGAAATACGATGTGGTAGTAATAGGAGGAGGCAGTTCGGGCTGCAGAGCGGCAAAGGCGAATGCGGCAAAAGGCCGCAGTGTCTGCGTTGTGTCCGCCGGCCTGACCCTGCAAGCCACCAAGCCCGAGAGCGAGGGTAGGGTTTATGCCGATTTGTACGAGCTTAGGAAGATGGGTGTGGCGGTGCTTCGCGGCGATACGGTACTTTCCGGCTCTTGGGATGGCGCTAAACTTTTGGAAGTGCATACCTCTAACGGATTGACACTTCAGGCGGATGAATTTATCTTAGCGACGGGGCGCTTTTTCAGCAAAGGCCTTGTGTCTACGATGGATACCGTCTTCGAACCTGTTTTAGGGGCGGATGTAGATTTTCCCTCAGACCGTGAGAAATGGTTCAACGCCGACTTCTTTGCACCACAGCCGTTCGAACAAATAGGCGTACGCACAACTGCAGACGGCCATATCTTCATAAAAGGAGAAGCAGCTGAAAATGTCAAGGCAGTAGGTAAAATACTTGGAGGAGAACGACATGCAAAAAAATAATGACTCTTTTTTAAATTTTGAGGCTTGTCTTAAGTGCTCTATCTGCAATACCGTCTGCCCGATGATGGAGGTGAACGCTCTCTATCCCGGTCCCAAAAAATCCGGTCCCGACCAGGAACGCTATCGTCTGAAAGACCCGGCATTCTACGACTATGCCCTCAAATACTGCCTCAATTGCAAGAGATGTGAGCTGGCTTGTCCCTCAGGAGTGCAGGTTGCCGACCTTATTCAACGCGCCAAGCTTCAATATGGCAGCCGCTCCAAACATCCTGTGAGAGATGCAATTTTAGCAAGCACCGACTTTGTGGGCACTATGGCATCGCCTTTCGCCCTCATAGTAAATTCAGTGCTGCCGCTCAAACCTGTAAAAGCCGTTTTGGATGGTGCTTTCGGCATAGATTCGCGCCGCACTTTCCCCAAGTACAGTTCCGAAAAATTTGTCACATGGTTTAAGCTCCATGCCCAAAAAGAACAGGAAAAATATTCAAAATTCGTGAGCTATTTCCACGGCTGCTATTGCAACTATAATTATCCTCAATTGGGGAAAGATTTCGTAAAGGTGGTGAATGCTGCCGGTTATGGAGTCCATCTGCTGGAAAAAGAGCGATGCTGCGGTGTGGCCCTGATTGCGAACGGCATGGAGAAACAGGCGCGGAAGCAGGCTCTTATAAATATCGAGAGCTTCGGCAAGGCGGTGGAGAAAGGGGAAACAATACTTACATCTTCCAGCAGCTGCACCTTTATGATGCGTAGTGAATACCGTGAAATCCTTGACCTGCCCACTGAGGGCTACAGGGACAGTCTGTTTTTAGCCTGCAAGTGGCTGTACGAAAAGATAGAGAGCGGTGAGGTCAAGTTGAAATTCAAGCCTCTGAAAATGAAGCTCGCCTATCATATAGCCTGTCATATGCAAAAACTCGGCTGGCAGAATCATACGATAGAACTGCTGAAGATGATTCCGGGAGTTGAGCTTGTTGTGCTGAATCAAAAATGCTGCGGAATTGCAGGCACTTTCGGCTTCAAGAAAGAAAATTACGAATACTCGCAAGCCATTGGGGCAAATCTGTTTGCGGACATAAAGGAGGCAGCCCCGGATGCTGTTGTAACCGAGTGCGAAACCTGCAAATGGCAAATTGAGATGGGCACCGGAGTGCCGGTGATGAATCCGCTCAGCGTTATTGCTGCGGCGTTGGAATAAACTGCATTTCCACTAAAAAGCATGTGGTATCGCCAAGCATCCCTTGGAGATACCATTTTCCTTTTGTGTCATTTCCAAGCTGTAATTGCACATTGTCGCCGAATTGGAGTTCGTGGTAGTAGCAGATTCTCAAATCGCTGAGTATATGTGTGCTGATATAGTCGAAGGGAAGTGTGTCTATCGCCCATTGGGTGTAGAAGCAGTTGTTAGCATGGCCGTTTGTGTCAAGTTCGCTGAAAGAGACAATATGGTTGCCGGCATCCTGCATTTTAATATCCTTAGGAACAATGATTTTAGAGCAAAAGGGAAGGGTGTCCTCTTCGAGATGGAAGTCTTCATTGAAGCCGTGAGTTCCGCGGCAGATGCTGCGGTCCGCAATGTTAAGCATGGTCCAGGCGGATGTGCCTAACATGAGGGGCGAGTCTTCTTCGCCTTCGCGGAACATCTTGAAGTTACGGTGCCAGAGCGGTCCTTGCTTTGCACGTGACCAGCTTTGGAGGTACAACTCCTCTCTCCATTCGGGCCATTCCGAAACACTTATATGAATGCGGTTGAGCGCCCAGAAAAAATCATCCTCTCTAAGCTGATCGTAGCTTGCCCCGCAAAATTCAGATCCTTTGTAGGCCAGCTCCTGCATATGGTTTTGAAGGAAAAAAGGTTTTAGACGACAAAAAAAGTCCGATTCGTAGCTTTGTACGGTAAAACGTTCTAGTACTTTTTTATTCATGCGCCAAAGTTAACAAAAATCGTTATATTTGTGGACATGAAGACCGCATAAATGTCTCATGCTTTTCGATATTTTTCGAGGCCTAAAACCGGTTAAGAAATTTCCGAAGCGGGCAGTGATGTCTGCGGTTTTGATTTATACAATTTGTAATTTATGGAACAATACGGATTCATGAGGGTGGCGGCCGTTTCGCCAAGGGTTTATTTGGCAAATCCGCAGAAAAATGCAGAGGAGATTATAAAGCTTGCAGGCGATGCCTTTCGCAAGGAGGCAGCCATTGTGGTTTTCCCCGAACTCTGCATTACCGGTTATTCTTGTGGTGATCTTTTTGCCCAAGATGCTTTGCTTAAAGGAGCGGAAGATGCTGTGCGGCAGATACTTAAAGCCACCAAAGGATATAAGTCCCTCTTGGCCGTAGGGGCGCCTATACAATTCAGATCCGGACTTTACAATTGCGCCATCCTCCTCAAAGAGGGCAGAATTTTAGGCATAGTCCCCAAAACCTATCTTCCCAATGAGTCCGAGTTTTATGAAATGCGCTGGTTCCGCAGCGGAGACAGGCTGAGAGAGCCGGAAGCCATATCTTATGCAGGCCAATCCGCCAAAATAGGCATACGCCAATTGTTTAAATTGGGAACCGCTACAGTTGGAGTGGAAATCTGCCAGGACCTTTGGGTGCCGATTCCTCCGTGTACGTTTGCGGCTGTTTCAGGGGCGAATGTCATTCTTAATCTTTCTGCATCAAATGAAGCCCTTTATAAGTATGATTACCGCCGGATGCTTGTTAAAAGTACTTCTGCAAGACTAAACGCCTTGTACATATATAGCAGTTGCGGTTACGGCGAAAGCACCCAGGATATTGTTTGGGGAGGCTCTTCCATGATTTGCGAAAACAATGTGATGCTGGCGGAAAACGAAAGGTTCCTTCGCACGAGCTCTATTATTTATGCCGATGCGGATCTTTCAAAATTAGACAGGGTCCGCGCCCGCAATGTGAATTTCAGAGATGTATATGCCGGTATTCCCGCTTTTGATTTTGTAGATGCAGGTGAGGCGTTGCAGACCGATTTCGAGAAAGAGTTCCTTCGCAAAGTGGAGCCCCATCCTTTCGTGCCTAAAGATGAAGAACTGGACATTCACTGCCGTGAAGTATTTAATATTCAAACCCTCGGACTTTGCACGAGGCTCGAGCATATTGCTTGCAAAACTGCTGTAATCGGCGTTTCTGGCGGACTCGACTCTACCCTTGCCCTGCTTGTTACGGTGATGGCATTCGATAAACTCGCTTGGGAGCGCTCCCGAATTATAGGGCTTGTGATGCCGGGCTTCGGCACAAGCAAGCGGACACAGGGCAATGCCGAGCTTCTCTTGCAGAAATTGGGCGTTACGCGCAGGGAAATCCCCATTACAGATGCGGTTACTCAGCATCTCGAAGACATCTCACATCCTTTGGACAAGACAGACCTCACATACGAAAATGCTCAGGCCCGGGAGCGTACTCAAATCCTGATGGATGTGGCCGGCAAGGAAGGGGGAATAGTGATTGGCACAGGAGACCTTTCCGAACTTGCTCTCGGCTGGTGCACTTATAATGGCGACCATATGAGTATGTATGGCGTAAATGCATCTGTACCGAAGACTTTGGTGCGCGCACTCATAAAATGGGCTTCATCAAAGTGCTTTGCCGATGCAAAGGAGGTGCTCGAGGATATTTTGGACACTCCTATTTCTCCCGAACTTGTGCCTACCGATGCTGATGGTAATATAGTTCAACTGAGCGAGACAGTTTTGGGACCTTACGAACTTAATGACTTTTTCCTCTATCAGATAATGCACTGGGGCTTCGAACCATCCAAAGTATTCTTTCTTGCACGCATGGCTTTTGCGGGAATATACGATGAGGATATCATCAGAAAATACTTGGATAAGTTTTACGGACGTTTTTTTTCACAGCAATTCAAACGCAGCTGTCTTCCCGACGGACCTAAAGTGGGCAGCGTTTCCCTCTCTCCAAGAGGGGATTGGCGTATGCCTTCCGATGTGAACCCTGACCTGTGGAAGGAAGATTTGAAAAAAAATTAAAATATATTTGTTTTTCTCCCTCAATTGGGATACCTTTGCAGTCCCAAATCGGGGACTCGTTAGCTCAGCAGGTAGAGCACATCCCTTTTAAGGATGGGGCCTCGGGTTCGAATCCCGAACGAGTCACTCTAATCTTTAGCAAAATTGATATGCTGCACCTCTAGCTCAGATGGTAGAGCAGCTGACTCTTAATCAGCGGGTCTAGGGTTCGAGTCCCTAGAGGTGTACACAACAAAGCCCCAGGCATTTGCCCGAGGCTTTTGTATTTTATGTAATTTTGCACTTACAATCCAAAATTGCATAAATAATTGCCCGGCAGTAAGTTTTATTTGATTCCGTATTTGGCGAGAATCTTGGTAATGGGTTTGCGTACGGATTCCGCCCAGAGGTAGTAACCCCAGTCTGCTGGGTGAGTTCCATCGAGGGTGGTGTCGTGCAATTCGGATGTGGCGTTGCTCGTTGTAACGTAATAAACATCCTTGTATTTTTTGACAGCTTGTTTCATAAGCTTATCCGCCATCTCGATTTTTTCCCGCTCGGCTTTATCTACCTTTTGGTTGAAATTGCGTCTTTCCCGCCAGATGGTGGTCATGAATATTAGGGGAACGCCAGGTTTTTCAGACTGGATGGTTTCGATGAAATTGAAGAGGTTTTTCTCAACCGAAGCTGCATTTCCGTTCGAGAACGCATCAAATACAAAGGCATCTACATCGGCTTTCTTAAGTGCATTGGCGAATTGGGGCTGCATACGGCAGTCACCGCTGACTCCGAGAGAGCAGAACTGCATTCCGGTCATACGGGTGAGGTAGCCTGGGACAGTCTGGCCTGCACGTCCGGTACTTGAGCCATGCATAAAACTTGAGCCGTGCAGGCAGATGCGATGCCGGAAGGGAATATCCCCCGTTTCGATGGTGGAGCCATCGCTAACACCTATTTTGACGGAAGTCATTTTGCTGTATAGCGGAAGATACATTATGCACTCTTTCATCGAATTGTCCATATTCTCGACAAGCAGACGTGCACGCCCGTTCTCTTTTTCCTTATCGAGGCGGTATGAGCATGAGCCTGCCCAAAGCCACATATCATTTTTCTTGATATAGAGGTCGAAGCCGCGGGCAGAGAAGCCTGAGGCCATGGATTGGCTTATCTCCTTGAATTCCGGCATCACCCAAATTGTCGGGGAGTTTGTTTTGAAGGAGACGATAATACCGGCTGACATTTCGAGCAGGTTAATGTCTTTTGCGGTCCATCCGTCGAATTTGGTAAAGTCCATTCTTTCATACGGATTGGGAGTATCGGGGAACACCTTGCCTACGATACGCAAGTCAGATACTTCGACATAGGTCATTTTCTCAGGTCCTTCGGCCCAAAGAGAAACGGCCATGAAGACCAGAAGAATTGAAGTTAAAAGTTTACGCATATCTTTATTTATTAAATGGTT
>JAAZIW010000163.1 GCA_012800665.1 Rikenellaceae bacterium | reverse complement strand
ATGCCCAAGAATTGTGCGAGGACAATATTGTTTACGAATATCGCGCTTATTATTATGAGAAAATATTCCATTACTTCTTAGCTATTTTATTAAACAATACCATCAGATAGCCTAACACTAAAAATGCGCCCGGAGCCATCACGAAAGCGAGTATGCCGTCTCCTGTGATGAATTTCCAGCCGAAAATAGAGCCGTTGCCGAGTATTTCACGGATGATGCCTATGACGATGAGGGACATTGTGAAGCCAAGTCCCATTCCGAGCCCGTCCAGAGCGCTCTTCCACCAATTATTCTTACCGGCGTAGGCCTCTGCCCTTCCGAGTATTATGCAATTCACGACAATAAGGGGGATGAACAGGCCGAGAGTTCTGTAAACAGCAGGCGTGTATGCCTGCATAAGCAACTGAAGCACGGTAACAAAGGTGGCGATTACCACGATATATACAGGAATGTGAACTTTATCCGGCACCACCGGCGCAATAAGCGATATGGCTATGTTGCTGAGAATAAGCACGAACATTGTAGCAAGCCCCATTTCCATACCGTTCAGGGCGGATGTGGTGGTTGCAAGCGTGGGGCACATGCCGAGCACCAATACGAATGTGGGATTCTCTTTGATAAGTCCCTTTGTAATGATTGATAGGTTGTTTTTTGCCATGTCTACTTGTGCTGTAAGGATTTAACAAGATTGCGTGCATTCTGCACTGCAAGAGAGTAAGCGCGGGAGGTTATGGTAGATGCCGTTATTGCATCTATATCCCCACCATCCTTTTTAACGGCTATTTTACCGTTTGCGGGAAACTCTTTCCATTGAGCAATGAAATGAGCATCTGAGTCGCACTTGGCTCCAAGTCCCGGGGTTTCGCTATGAGAAAGAACTTTGGTATTGTAGATAGTCCCGTCCGGAAGCACTCCCACCATTAAAGTAAGAGGACCGCCGAAGCCGGCTGCTGAACTTTTAACAGCATAGGCATTAATGTTTTCACCGCTTCGGCTTAAATAATATTCCATTTCACCGGACTTTAAGGGCTCGGAAATTTCTCCGCCTTCGGGCAGAACCTCCGCTATTGCCGCTCTGGCCTCTGCTATTGCGGCCTCCTCTATCGGCTTTTTGGTTACGGCATAAACGCTGCCTAAAATGGCGCCGCAAAACAGGCACACCAAAAACAGACAGAGCACCATATTTTTAAAATTGTTTTCTGCTGCCATAGACTATTTCCTCCCGTATTTTCTTTGATGGAACGCTCTGTTGATGAGCGGTACCGTCATGTTCATTATCAATATGGCGAAGGCCATACCCTCGGGATAAGAACCGAAGTAGCGTATCATCATGAGTATAAAGCCAATGCCGAAGCCGTAGATAACACCGCCCCAATCGTTCATAGGCGAGGTCACGTAATCGTTGGCCATAAAGCAAGAGCCTAAAATAATACCTCCGGTAAGCAGATTGAATATCGGTCCGGTGTAAGTCATGGGATCTACGGAATGGAAGATGCCGGCGATAATGGCGACTGTGGCAAAAATGCTTATGGTAATCCAAGGCTTTACAACCTTGCGGCAAAGCAGATAAATCCACCCCACCAATAGGGCCAAAGCCGAGATTTCACCGGCAGAACCGCCTATATTTTCGAACAGGGTGCCGAAATTCACGAGGGCTTCCGCTTTATCCGCCCCGAGCAGTTGCACTTGTTGAAGGAGAGTGGCTCCGCTGAATGCATCGACATTCTTAATGAAACCATTAGGAGCGGGCCAAGTGGTCATTTGGGCTGGGAAGCTGATGAGCAGAAAAACCCTTCCCACAATGGCGGGGTTGAAAATGTTCTGCCCTATTCCTCCGAAGGTCATCTTGGCTACTCCTATGGACACAAGAGCGCCTATCAGCACTATCCACCACGGCATATCGGCAGGCAGAGTCATGGCCAAGAGAATACCCGTAACCACTGCGGAAAGGTCGCCGATTGTGGAAGGCTTTTTCATCAAGAACTTTGTTATGGCCCATTCGGTAAGCACGCAGAAGGCGATGCTCTCGAGCATAACAAAAATCTCGCTCCAACCATAAAAGAGGAAAGACACTATAACCGCAGGGCTAAGCGCGATTATAACGTCCAACATTATTTTTCTTGTGGACACCGGCGCATGCCAATGGGGATTACCCGAAACTATGTAAGAATCTGCCATAATCTATTGTTTTTTTGCTTCGGCTTTTGTTTCACTTGCAGCATTCGCTTCGGCTGAAGCCTTTGCTGCAGCTGCACGCGCTCTCATTGCAGACATTACCTGCTGCTTTGCTATTCTTATATTGTCAAGCAAAGGTATGCCGGCAGGACAGCTGTAGAGGCAGCAACCGCACTCTATGCAATCCTGTACAGCATGCTTTTCCAATTCATCCAGCCTATTCCCTGCTTTGTAAAGTCGATTCAACAGGAAGGGCTCAAGCCCCATAGGGCAGGCATCCGCGCAATGTCCGCAACGTATGCAAGCCTGCTCTACAAGACGCTTGGTAGTCTTGTGTTTAAGGTAAAGCAAAGAGGAGCTGCCTTTTACACTCGCAGCATCTAAATTTGCTATCGCCTTCCCCATCATCGGCCCTCCGCTTACTATCTTGGCCGCAGCCTTGGGAACACCGCCGGCATATTCAGCGATATAACTCAGAGGCATACCGATACGGAACTCATAATTATGTTGGGCTTCTACCGGCAGGCAGTCACCCGTAACTGTCATTATGTTGGAAATCAGAGGCTTGTTCTTTTGTACGGCCTCATATACCGCATAAGCGGTGGTGACATTCTGAACTACCGCCCCGACACTTATGGGAAGGGCTCCGGAGCCGACCTCGCGGCGCATCACTGCTTGAATAAGCTGTTTTTCACTTCCTTGCGGATATTTTTTCTTGAGCCGGACAACTTCCATATCGGGATAGCCGAGCTGTGCGAGAGCATTACGCATGGAAGTCACAGCCTCCGGCTTGTTATCTTCTATACAAATGGAGCATTTCGGACCGCCGAGAATCTGCTGCATTATTGCCGCTCCTATTATTATACGCTTGGGGCGCTCCAGCATCAGACGATAGTCGCTGGTAAGGAAAGGTTCGCATTCGCTGCCGTTTATTAGCAGGGCTTCTGCCTTGGGGCTGCCGGGAGCGGGATTCAGTTTTATATGGGTGGGGAAGGTCGCTCCTCCCAAACCTACCACGCCGCAGGCCTTGATGCGTTCCAGCATCGCCAAAGAATCCTGCGGAATTTCACTTACAATATCTTCGCCGGTATCCACCCCTTCCACCCACTCATCTCCTTCTACATCTATTATTATATGGGGGACCATCCTGCCGGCAATATCGGGCATCGGGTTTATGGCCTTTACCGTGCCGGATGCGGGCGAATGGACCATGGCGGATATGAATCCTGCGGATTCGGCTATCACCTGCCCGGTTTTCACTTTATCCCCGACGGCGACAATAGGTTTGGCCGGTGCACCAAGATGCTGAGCCATAGACATATACATGGTTTCGGGAAGAGGCAGGAGCTCTATCGCCTTGTCTTTTGCAGGTTTGCAGTCCCGCGGATGAACGCCGCCTATGCTGAATGTTAGTTTACTCATTTGCGTTTTGCTATTCTTTCTTTAATCCCTGCCTTGTCCAGCGGCTTCGGGAAATTTATTCCGTGAATGGCTCCGGTGGGGCAGACGGCTTCGCACTCGCGGCAGAGTTTGCATTTGCTGTAATCGATGGTGGCCAAATTGTTTTCAAAAATTATAGCATCGTGCTGACAGGTTTTGAAACATATCGCGCAAGCTATGCAGGCGTTGGAACAGGCCTTTTTTGCAACGGGGCCTTTGTCGGTGTTGCGACAAGCCACAAACATGCGCATTCCGCGCGGACCTTTGTTGCGAAGTTCTATGAGATCCTTGGGGCAGGCCTTTACACAAGCACCGCAGGCTGTGCATTTTTCTTCATCAACAAGCGGCAAGCCCGTTGCGGGGTCCATGCTGAGCGCACCGAAGAGGCAGGCTTCCACACAATCGCCGCAACCTAAACAACCATAAGAACAAGCCGTGTCCCCTGCATACAATCCGGCCTTTACAACGCAACTCTGAGCTCCATCAT
>JAAZIW010000162.1 GCA_012800665.1 Rikenellaceae bacterium | reverse complement strand
ACACCCATCTCCATATTGTAGAAACCAAGTTCGGCCTGGTTCAGCAGAAATCTCAAATTCTTCACCACATCGAAATCGACCGCCTGGGTGGGCCCTCCCAAAAATTTGACGCTGAGAGTATCCCTCTGACGGGAGCTGATGAGTATGCGGCTTTTCACAAGGGCGGCGGCATCCCTGTAAATACCGCGACTGTATGGAGTCTTGAAGAGTTTGGACACCGCCTCCGAAACATAAATATAGCGTTGGCGCTTCTGCATAGTTTCGCGGTAAAAGCATTGCAGCAGTTCTTCCTCACTGGAATAATTGTCGGGGATGCGCTTTATGGCCTGTTGAACGAGCAAGCGCGGTTGGGCCGACAACACAATGGCAGGGTCGATTGAGAAGATGGAGGGGGTAAGATAGACGGTCATGGAAGATGCCTCCACGGGAAGTTTCCTGCTCTCATAACCGAGATAAGAAAACACAAGGGTATCGATGGGTATGTCCGATTTTATGAGAAAGCCGCCGTCAGAATTGGTGATGGTGGCATAATGCCTGCCCTCCATAAGAACATTGACGAACTGAAGCGCATTGCCTGTCTTGGCATCCCGCACCTTGCCGCTTACGCTATATTGAAGGCCCTCCGATTGGGCCAAGGCCGAAACTGCCGCAACAGAAAGAAGCAGAGCCAAGAAAGCCTTTTTGAGGATAAAGCGTAACATAGCAATCTGAAAGATAGCAATAATTTTCTATTCCTCATCCAGAATATTGCGGTAAATCTCCAAGGCGTTTGAAGACAACCGATTGGATGGATTGGCGCAAAAGGCCCGCACTTCCGAAATGGTGGCAGAGGGATGGGAGGCACGGAAGGCAAGGAGTTTGCGGCGTGTATAATCCTCGAGACTGCGCGAACGGCACACATCACAACCTCCGCATTCGGAAGAATTCTCCTGCCCGAAATATCTCAGCAGATACCTCGACCTGCATTCATCTTTCCCTTCCACATAGGCAATCATGGCCTCCGTGCGCTCGGCAGACATCTGTTTAAGGCGCTCATAATCATTAGGTTTAAGGTCCAGATTGCCCGGCACAAGGCGGTTGTGATGCAGGAACACCACATCCGATCTGTCCCCCGGAATATAAAGTATCACATGCTCCAGCGAAAGGCGGTAGATAAGCTGATGCAGCTGCGGAATCTTCATATCCATATCCGCCGCAAGAGCCTCCTCGCTCACCGGAACGGCATAATCGAAAATGCCTGTGTACCTGCGCATAAGGCGTTCCAAAAGCTCTACCATGGCCGGTTCGGGAAGGTCCACCTCATAAAGGGAATTGCGACTGAAGAGAATTTTAATCTGAAGATTGATGGGGGCATCTTCAGCAAGGGAGATATGGCCGGAGCGTTCCAAATAATGAAGGGCGTTGCGCACAGAGGCCCGCGAGAGGGAAAAGGCCTTGCAAAAATCTTCGAGATTGAATTTTAGCTGGCGCATTTGCCCCTGGTCGTAAGGGATTTGATAAAAGATATGAAGTTTCTGGTAGATGTCGGCGATATATTCGAGAGTAGGGAAAGATATGGTTTGAAGCTGATGAAGACGTCTGATGTCATCTTTACTCCAAACCAACACCGCATAAGAGAGCTTGCCATCCCTTCCGGCTCTTCCCGCCTCCTGAAAATAGGCCTCGGGGCTATCGGGAATATCACAATGGGCCACAAAGCGCACATCCGGCTTATCTATCCCCATGCCGAAGGCATTGGTGCAAATCATCACCCTTATATCCCCCTTCTTCCACGCCGCCTGCCGCTCGCTTCTGCTGTAACTATCCAATCCCGCATGATAGAAATCGGCGCTTACACCCTCCCCTTTCAAAAATGCGGCCTCCTCCTCACAACGCTTGCGGCTGCGCATATACACTATGCCCGAGCCCTTTACCCCTCGGCAAATATCCAGCAGCTGCCCGCGCTTGTCTTCCGACTCACGCACAATATAATTAAGGTTGGGCCTCTCGAAACCGCTTTTAAGCATCAGCTTTTCCTTGAAGCCGAGCTTGTCCATCACATCATCGGCAACCTCGGGAGTGGCGGTGGCGGTAAGGGCTATCACGGGTGCCTCCACGAGTTTACGGATATTGCCGATTTGCAGATAATCGGGACGGAAATCGTAACCCCACTGCGATATGCAATGCGCCTCATCGACAACAATATAATTGATGTCAAGCACATCCAAATAGCTCTTGAAAAGCGAGGTCGAAAGCCTTTCGGGCGAGACATACAAAAACTTGCATCCGCCATAAGCGGCATTATTCAGCGCCAAATCCACCTGATGCCGATGCATTCCGGCATGCACTGCTATGGCATGTATCCCCCGCCCTTCCAAGCTCTGCACCTGGTCTTTCATCAGCGCAATCAAAGGGGTTATCACCAACGCCGTCCCCTCGGTAAGCAGGGCCGGCACCTGAAAGCAGACGCTCTTGCCTCCTCCGGTTGGAAGTACCGCCAGCACATCACGCCCCTCAAGCGCTGCAGAAATTATCTCCTCCTGCATCGGCCTGAAGCTCTCATAGCCCCAATATTCCTTTAAGGTTTCCAGCGCTCTCGACATGACGGTGATTAGGTTTT
>JAAZIW010000161.1 GCA_012800665.1 Rikenellaceae bacterium | reverse complement strand
CATAAGTATTGACCAAATAAAAGTCAGGGAATTCGAGCGTAACGGCGCGGCCTTCAGTGTCGTGCTCCGGAATACCCAACCCGTAAGCGACCGATAGGGGCTCTTTTCTTGTGTAGATGACTGTTCCCGAATAGCCTTTCTTTTCGGCATAGTCCCAATAGGATTTGTAGCCCGGAAATTCAAGGTCGATTTGTCCTGCCTGAAGTTTTGTTTCCTGCAGGCAGAAGAAATCAGCATCAAAATCAGTGAAAATCTCTGCAAACCCCTTGCGGGCCACAGCCCTCAAGCCGTTCACATTCCACGAAACAAATTTTATTCTATTGTCCATTCCGCTCCCTCTTTGGTATCTTTAACACTTATTCCCAATTCTTTAAGCGAATCGCGGATATGGTCACTCATAGCCCAGTCTTTGGCTTCGCGGGCCCTGCTTCGCTCTTCCAATACCATCTGCATAAGGCCGTCAATAACTTTATCAGAAGCATTGCCGCTCTTATCTTCATCAACGAGCCCGAGAACCCCGAACACCACATTATCAAAAATCTGGCAAAGAGTGTCCAAATCGGCTTTTGAAAGTTCTACACTGCCTGCTTTGGCGGAATTTATCAAACGTACCGCCTCGAATAAATGAGAAAGGGCGATAGGGGTGTTGAGGTCGTCACAAAGAGCCTCGTAAACTCCGTCAAAAATGGCTTTTACTTCGGGGGAAACCCCGTCAGCGCAGGTGTCAGGGGCAATACCCGGCATATCTCCGTAATTATAGAGCGGCTGCTTGCGTCCAGCCATTGCATATAGCTCTCCGGCTGCCTGCATCAGGCGCTTATAGCCCTTTTCAGCAGCTTGCAAAGCCTCATTGCTGAAGTCCAAAGTACCGCGGTAGTGTGCTTGAAGTATGAAAAAGCGTATGGTCATGGGGCTGAATGCACGGGAGAGTTTTTCGTGTTCTCCGGAAAAAAGTTCAGGCAAAGTGATGAAGTTGCCGAGACTTTTGCCCATTTTCTGGCCGTTGATTGTAATCATGTTGTTATGCACCCAGTAATTCACGCCCTTGGTGCCGCGTTCAGCCATATTCTGTGCAATTTCGCATTCGTGATGAGGGAATATAAGGTCCATGCCACCGCCGTGGATGTCGAATTCTTTGCCAAGATATTTCGCTCCCATTACCGAGCATTCGAGATGCCAGCCGGGGAAGCCTTCACCCCAAGGAGAGGGCCAATGCATTATATGCTGAGGTTCCGCTTTTTTCCAGAGTGCAAAATCATAGGGGGCTTTTTTATCGCTCTGTCCTTCGAGGTCGCGCGTACCTTCAATGGCGGCCTCAAGCGTGCGTCCGCTCAAAATGCCGTAATTATACTTTTGGGAATATTTTTCAACATCAAAGTAGACGCTGCCGTTGCTGACATAGGCATAGCCCGCATCCAAAATCTTTTTAACCGCCTCTATCTGTTCTACAATATGGCCTGTGGCCCTCGGCTCTATTGATGGAGGAGCCACATTCAACTTGCGCATGGCCTCATGGTAGCGGAATGTGTAGTTTTGCACAATCTCCATGGGCTCCAACTGCTCCAGCCTTGCCTTTTTTGCTATTTTATCCTCACCGTCATCAGCATCGTGCTCCAAATGCCCGACATCGGTAATGTTGCGCACATACCTCACCTTATAACCGAGATGCTTCAGGAGTTTGAAGAGCAAATCATAGGTAACACCCGGTCGGGCATGGCCGAGATGGGCGTCTCCATAAACCGTTGGGCCGCAGACATACATGCCCACGTGCCCCTCATGTATGGGTTTGAAAAGCTGTTTTGTGTGAGACAGGGTATTTGTAAGATAGAGTTGGCGCATGTCTTGTTTTCTTAATCCTACGAAGATAATGAATTTTGACGACTTCCGCCCGTTTTCGGTTTGCTTTCTCCTGCTCTGTTGCGTGTTTCGGTTGAAATTTGTAAATTTATCAGCTTTAAATGATTGTTTGTACAATTTCGGAACTCACGCTCGGAGAATATAAATAAAACCATGAATATACGAGACAGAATCAACAATTTCCAATATGCCTTTGTCAATGATTAGAAATGAAATAACAGCACAATTCGCCTTGGAAGGCAAGGTGCTGGATGTGAAGCCTTTAGGAGAGGGCTTCATCAACGATACCTACATAGTAAGCACGGACGGACCGCGCTATATTCTGCAGCGCAAAAACAAAAATGTCTTTCCGGATGTCCCCGCCATGATGGACAACATAGCGGCGGTTACAGCACATATCAAAAAGAAAGTGAAGGAGCCGCTCCGCGAAACCCTTACCATTATTTCCGCCAAGGACGGGAGGCTGTTTTATCAAGACTCGGAAGGGGAGTATTGGGCAGTCTGCCTTTTCATAGAAGGCACAATCACTTACGATGTCGCCGAAACGCCCGAAATGGCCCGTCAGGGGGGAATCGGCATAGGCCGCTTCCAATCGCTGCTGTCTGACTTCGACAAAACTTTGGCAGAGGTGATAAAGGGCTTCCACAATATCCGCTGGCGCTTTAAGCAATGGGATGAAAGCCTTGCGGCAGATAAAGCCGGCCGTATCGGCGCCCTCTCGGAAGAGATTGCTTTCGTGCAGGAACGCCGCGGTAGGATGTTGAAGTTCTGGAAGATGGTGGAGGACGGGGTACTGCCGCTTCGCGTAACGCATAACGACACCAAACTCAGCAATTTCCTTTTCGACAAGGCTTCCGGCAAACTGCTTTGCGCCATCGATTTAGATACGGTTATGAACAGCACTTCGCTTAACGACGTCGGGGACGCCATCCGCTCCTATGCCAACAATACCGTTGAGGACAATCCCGACCTCTCGAAGGTATGGCTGCGCATGGATATGTACGACGCTTATATGGACGGCTATCTTTCCGAACGGAAGGAGACTCTCACCGCATCCGAAAAGCAGTGGCTGGCTTTTGCTCCGCTCTACATCACTTACGAGCAGGGGCTTCGCTTTCTTATGGATTATATAGATGGTGATACTTATTACAAGATTGCCTATCCTGAGCATAATTTAGTGCGTACCCGCAACCAAATTGCCCTGCTGCGCAGTATGGAGGACAATTACGCCAAGATGCAGGATGCAGTAAGGAAGAAATTATAAAAAAACAGCCAGTCGAAACCGATTGGCTGTTCTTTTAATAATAGTGTAATCCGTTACAGGTCTGCGAGTTCAGCAGCCATTTCGTCCTTACGGCCTACCACAATGTCCTGGTATTCATCCAAGCCGGTTCCGGCCGGAATCAGATGACCGCAAATCACATTCTCCTTAAGGCCTTCCAAATAGTCTAAGCGACCGCGGATAGCGGCTTGGCTAAGCACTTTGGTGGTTTCCTGGAAGGAAGCTGCGCTTATGAACGAGTTGGTGTGCAGAGCAGCCTTGGTGATACCCTGAAGCACGAGCTTGGCTGTTGCGGGCTGTGCGGGACGGGTGCTCACAGGTTTAAGGCCCTGACGCTCGAGACTCGCATTTTCATTACTGAGGTCGCGAGTGTTGATTATGTCACCTTGCTGATATTTCTGGCTGTCGCCGGGAGCAAGAACATAATTCTTTCCGAAAACGCTGTTGTTGGTGTCTATGAAATCCCACCTGTCCACTACTTCCTCGAGGAGGAACTGTGTATCGCCCGGGCTGGTGATTTCCACCTTGCGCATCATCTGGCGTACAATAATCTCGAAATGCTTGTCGTTTATCTTCACGCCTTGCAGACGATATACCGCCTGAACCTCATTTACAATATATTCCTGAGCCTTAACCGGACCGAGTACATTAAGAATATCCGAAGGAGATACACCTCCGTCAGAGAGGGGAGAGCCGGCGCGCACATAATCATTCTCCTGTACCAATATCTGCTTGGTAAGAGGAATAAGATAGCTCTTTTTGACTCCGCTCCTGTTCTTGACGATAATCTCGCGGTTGCCTCTCTTGATTTTGCCCATTGTAACCTCGCCGTTAATCTCGGAGATAACTGCGGGATTGGATGGGTTGCGGGCCTCGAAGAGCTCAGTAACTCGCGGCAGACCGCCGGTGATGTCGCTGGATTTTCCGATAGCGCGTGGAATCTTGATGACGATGTCACCGACTTTCACCGGATCACCCTCAGAAACAGAAATATGGGCTCCCACAGGCAGGTTGTACTGTTTGAGAGTCTTATCGTCTTTTCCTAAAATGAGCATGGTCGGGTTCTTGGTACGGTCTTTTGCCTCTATAATCACCTTGTCGGTGGACAGGGCAAATTCGTCACTGGATTCTTT
>JAAZIW010000160.1 GCA_012800665.1 Rikenellaceae bacterium | reverse complement strand
GCTACATTGCCGTCCATAGAGAATACGCCATCTGTACAGATTATGCGGAAGCGCTGTGCCTGAGCCTCTTGGAGGCAACGCTCAAGGTCTTCCATATTGGCGTTTTCGTAGCGGTAACGAACAGCCTTGCAGAGCCTTACACCGTCTATAATGGATGCATGATTAAGTGAGTCGGAAATAATTGCATCATCCTTGGTGAAAAGAGGCTCGAAAAGTCCTCCGTTGGCATCGAAACAGGCAGCATATAATATAGTGTCTTCGGTGCGGAAATATCTGCTGATGGACTTTTCCAACTGCTCGTGGAGGTCTTGTTTGCCGCAGATGAATCGTACACTGCTCATACCCAATCCCCTTTCGTCCATAGCCTTTTTAGCAGCGGCTATAAGACGGGGATTATTGGAGAGGCCAAGGTAGTTGTTGGCGCAAAAGTTAAGAGCCTTGCTGCCGTCAGCGAGAGTTATCTCTGCGCCTTGAGGAGAGCAAATGGTACGCTCATGCTTATAGAGCCCCGCATCCTTGATGCCTTGCAGCTCATCACGCAGATGTTGTTGAAATTTACCGTACATTTTATGAGATAGTTTTAGATTTGTTACAAATTTAGTAAATTTGCTGAACATTTGTAACAATAACGACAAATAACTTTGCATATATGAAAAACATATTGGTAATAGGTTCTGCCGGACAGATCGGCTCCGAGCTTACAATGAAACTCAGAGAAATCTACAGCGGCAACATCGTAGCAGGCTATAGGTCCACAAAGCCCGAAAAGGAATTGCTTGAGAGCGGCCCGTCGGAAATGGTTGATGCGCTCGACGCAAAGCGAATTGCCGAGGTAGTGGCAAAATACAAGATTGACACAATCTATAATCTTGCCGCCCTGCTTTCCGCGGTGGCCGAAAAAAAGCCCCTTATGTCATGGAACGTCGGCCTTAACGGACTCATAAACACCCTTGAGGTTGCACGGGAATACAAGTGCGCCGTATTTACGCCCAGCTCCATAGGCGCTTTCGGTCCCAGCACTCCGCACGACAATACTCCGCAGGATACCATCCAGAGACCTACCAGCATGTATGGCATCACCAAGGTGGCAGGCGAACTTCTATCTGACTATTACTTCTATAAATACGGCTTGGACACCCGCTCGGTGCGCTATCCCGGCATCATCTCCTATACCACCCTGCCAGGCGGCGGAACAACCGATTATGCTGTGGAAATCTATTATGCGGCAATAAAAGGCGAAGAATTCGTATGCCCCTTAGCGAAAGGCACTTATTTGGATATGATGTATATGCCCGATGCCCTCAAGGCTGCGATTGACATTATGGAAGCCGACCCCTCAAGGCTCGTTCACCGCAATTCATTCAACGTAGCCAGCATGAGTTTTGCGCCTGAGCATGTCTACGAGGCCATCAAAAAGGAAATTCCAAGCCTCACAATGCGCTATAAGGTAGACCCTGTCCGTCAAGGCATTGCCGACTCCTGGCCAAACAAGATGGACGACAGCTGCGCCCGTGAGGAATGGGATTGGAATCCCGAGTACGATTTAACAAGCATGACCAAAGATATGCTTAAGAATCTGCGCAAAAAAATAAAATAGAGTGGGCTTAATCACCCACTCTTTCTTTTGCATAGTCCAAAGTGACTTTGAAGTTTTTCCGGCGAAGCGATGGACCATCGAACATAGCATCGGTAAAAATCTGTTCACAGATGCTTCTCAGGCCTCTGGCACCTATTTTTTTGGCAAGAGCCGTATCTACAATAAAGTCGAGGACCTCAGGCTCCACCTCCAGTTTGATGCCATCCAGCTCGAAAAGTTTTTTGTATTGCTTGATGATGGCGTTCTTGGGCTCTAATAGAATGCGTTTGAGGGCATCCCTGTCCAACTCATCCAAATAGGTTACAACCGGCAAGCGCCCCACTATCTCTGGAATTAGACCGTACTTTTTAAGGTCTTGCGCCTCCACATACTGCAAGAGATTGTCCTTGTCGATTTTCTGCTTGTTCATCGCAGCGAAACCGATTACCTGCGTGTTCAGGCGGGAGGCGATATGACGCTCTATCCCCTCAAAAGAACCGGCGCAAATGAACAGGATATTCTGGGTGTTAACCTGTATAAACTCCTGCTCCGGATGTTTGCGTCCGCCATAAGGGGGAACATTAATTACAGAGCCTTCGAGCAGTTTCAGAAGGGCCTGCTGCACTCCTTCGCCCGAAACATCGCGGGTAATGGATGGATTGTCGCTTTTGCGCGAAATTTTGTCCATTTCATCGATGAACACAATGCCGAGTTCCGCCTGCTTGGGGTCGTAATTGCTCTCCTGCAAAAGGCGCGAGAGTATGCTCTCCACATCTTCGCCCACGTAGCCAGCCTGAGTCAGCACTGTAGCATCCACGATTGTAAACGGAACATACAGCATCCTGGCTATAGTCTTGGCAAGCAGGGTTTTTCCCGTGCCGGTAGGTCCCACCAAAAGGATATTGCTCTTTTCGAGTTCCACACTATCCGGGTCATCCTGAAGGATATTGTTCAGAATACGCTTGTAATGGTTGTAAACCGCTACGCTTAGTGTCTTCTTGGCCCTATCCTGAGCTATTACATACTGGTCCAGGAATGCCTTTATCTGCCGAGGCTTGGGAAGCTTTAATTTTTGCTCTTGTTTGCTATCTGACATTTCTCTTGGATAGTATGCTGTCTACCATTCCGTAATCGAGCGCTTCCTGAGCCGTCATCCAATAATCGCGGTCGGCATCTTTGAATACTTTATCGAAAGGCTGTCCTGTATGCTCCGAGATTATGGTGTAGAGTTCATTGCGGTATTTCTCTATTTCTTTGGCGGCAATCATAATGTCGGATGCCTGACCGTGAGCTCCTCCTAAAGGCTGGTGGATGAGTACCCTGGAATGCGGAAGAACGTGGCGTTTCCCCTTTGCACCTGCGCAAAGAAGCACTGAGCCCATAGAAGCCGCCATGCCGATGCAGATGGTAGACACCTCCGGTTCAATAAGCCCCATAGTATCATAAATACTGAGTCCGGCTGAAACGCTTCCGCCGGGGGTATTGAGATATAGAGAAATGTCCCCATGGTCCTTGGAAGCCAAAAAGAGGAGCTGAGCATTTACAATATTGGCTACTTCGTCATTTATGGGAGCCCCTAAAAAGATAATCCTATCCATCAGAAGGCGCGAGAAGACATCCATCGCCGCTACGTTGAGCTGGCGCTCTTCTAAAACAGTGGGATTCACATAGTTTTCGTAGCGATGGAGCGTGGCAGAACCTATGCCCTGCGACAATGCAAATTTTTCAAAATCTTTCATTATTTGACATTATTTGAGTTCTCGGAATTTATCGCTGCTTATTTTTTTAGAGTTAAGAGTTATCTCCTCTTTAAGCTTGGAAATCACCTTTCTGTCTTCCACCTGTTCGACAAGGCGATCTATTTGTTTGCGGTCGCTCAGAAGCTGTTCTGCGCTGTTGTTGATTATGTCTTCGGGAACATTACTCATGCCGTACATGGCATATTGATAGGTAACATAGGCTCTTGCCGCATCCTCAATATCTTCTTTCTCTATCTTGAAGCCATACTTCTTCATGAAAGCGCTGCGCACAAGCTGCCAACGGAAATCTTCCAAAAAGCCGGGGAACTCCTTCTCGAGTTCTTCGGATTTTACTTCTTCATTGCTTGCGGCAAGCCAACGCTTGAGGAACGCCTCCGGAAGCTCCACCGCCGCCTTTTTAACAAAATGTTTGCGTATGTCGGAATTCAGCCTCCATTCGCTCTGATTCTCATATTCTGCTGTAAGACGCTCGGTAATTTCTTTATCTATCTCTTCATCCGACTTTTTCTCTTCTTTTTCCTCATAATATTTTTTGTAGCTCTCTTTCATATTCTTCTTGTCCTGAGCGGAAACGCTTATCTTATAAGAGTTTATGCTGTCCGACTTGCCTGCATCCACATT
>JAAZIW010000159.1 GCA_012800665.1 Rikenellaceae bacterium | reverse complement strand
CTGCTGACACTGCTGCTGCCACGGGAAGAACTGCTGCTTATTGTGCCGCCCTGTGCTCTGGAGCTGGTTGACGAACTTACTCCGGAAGAGCGTGTAGAACTTCCCGATGAACGTGAAACACTGCCGGAAGAACGCGTTGAACTGCTGGAAGAGCCGCTGCTGCGGGTTGAACTGCTGCCTCGAGTTGAACTGCCGCCGCGAGTTTGCGCGTCAAGATTAGCGGCAGACAAGGCGAGAGCCGCCGCCGCTAAGAATGCTAATGTTATTTTACAATTAATTTTCATGGCGCGAAGTATTAAGTTGCTTTATTTATTAGATGCAAATAGAATTAAAATGTTAAGAATTTCTGATTATTTCTTCCCATAATCGGGTCGGATATGTGGAACAAGCAAGGTGGTAAGAGTTATGGTTGCAAAACAACAAATCATAACCATCACGAAAAATCCAACATACCCAAGAGCGCTTTGCAGCCATCCCGCAAAAAAACCGGGAACCATCATGCTCAAAGCCATGAAAGCAGTGCAAATCGCATAATGGCTGGTTTTATACTCCCCTTCACTGAAATATATCATATACAGCAGATATGCCGTAAAGCCGAAGCCATAACCGAATTGGTCGAAAGCCACGCACAGGTAAACCACCCATATCTGTGAAGGCTGCGCAATAGCCATATATAAATAAACCGCACACGGCAGAGCCAGACTTAAAGCCATAGGCCACAAGGCTTTACGAAGGCCTACCCGGGCAGCGAAAATGCCTCCCAAAATACCCCCTATGGTAAGTGCAATAACCCCTACCGTACCATATACCAAGCCGCTTTGAGTTGTCGAAAGCCCGAGGCCGCCTACGGAAACGGGGTCAAGCATAAAAGGCGTAAGCATCTTCACGCAAAAAGCTTCCGGAAGGCGGAAAAACAATAGGAATAACATGGCCAGCAATATGCCCGGTTTCCGGAAAAAACTGCCGAAAGCATCCGTAAAAGATTTGCCGGCGCTTTTATACAGATTTGCATCCGAGACATTATTCTTTACATCCTTGCCTGCACTATTTTCACCCAAACCCTCTATCTCTACTGCCGAGCCGTCCGCATGCACCATTACATCCTCTTTGCGAGGCAAGACAAAAAAATGCCAAACACTAAGCAGAAGGAGCAGAAATGAGGAGCCGAGAAGAGTATAAGACCATGCCTTCGGGATATTGCCGTATCGGGTTTCCAACAAGCCCGCCACTACAACAATGACTCCCTGCCCGAAGACGCTGGATATTCGATAAAAAGTGCTTCTTATCCCCACAAAAAGGCTTTGGTGATGCTCCGAAAGAGAGAGCATATAGAAACCGTCGGCAGCAATATCGTGGGTGGCCGAAAGCATGGCGGCTATGTAAAAGATTATAAGCGAGGGCACAAAAGCGCTGACGGGCCTGCCTACGGAATGCGGCAGCGACAACGCCAACACAGCAAAACTCAGAGTGAGCGCCGCCTGCATTGTCAATATCCACCAGCGCTTGGTCTTGTAAATATCCACCAAAGGACTCCAGAGGGGCTTTATAACCCAAGGAAGATATAGAAGAGATGTAAGCGCCGCCAGCGAGGCATTATCCATGCCGAGCCGTTTGAACAAAGTAACCGAAACCACATTCACGAGGAAATACGGAATACCCTCGAAAAAATAGAGAGTGGGCACCCAAGCCAATAGAGAACGGCTATTCATGTTTGCCGGAAATTTCGGCGCCTTTATAATAATGTGAAAGTATCTGCGTGCAGTCAAAACCCTTGTCGGCCATTACTGCTGCACCTATCTGACAGAAACCCACCCCATGCCCCCAGCCTCTGCCGCGTAGCACGCAGGTGTCTTCTTCCCATTCAATTGAGAAAGCAGAGCTTTTAAGATGCGTTTCGGAAAGAGCACGACGGATTTCCAATTCCTTGCCAATGGTGGCGGTATGCTTCGAGCCAACCACCCTCATATATTTTATTCTGCCCGAAGGGCCTATCTCCACCGGGTCCAACGCCTGAACAGTACCGAAATTGAAACCGGTCTTGCGCATAATCAGTTCAGAAAGCTCCTTGCGGGTATAACGCACTTCCCACCGATAATAATCGCTTGTAGGAAGGTCGTAATCGTTTAACACACGGCTAAGCAGTTCCGGAGTCGCCTCTCCGCAATATTCATCTTTAACACTTTGCAAATACGAATAGTCCTTATCTTCCCAACAAGTGCTGAAAAGCTCAGTCCTGCCGCCGCAGCACTTGGAATAGCGGGTATCGCAAATCTCCCCTTCACTGGTAAGCAACTGCCCCCAAGTCTGGTCTATCGCATCTCTTACGGCCTCCCCTTCGGCGCCATCCAAGCCTTGATAACGCTGACAATGATCATCGGCACAAACATCAAAACCTTTATGGGTTTGCAGGTTATTCATCAGCCAACTGCGGGAGATTATGGCGTGGGCCTTCAGAAACTCCACCGGAGCCTCTTCATGCATCTCGCTGCTCACTACGCTAAGCAGATAATCCTCAACCCCTATGCGATTGACGGCTCTTATGGTATCGCCTTCCACTATAAAACTCAGGCGGCCGGCAAACTGGCGGGTGATTTTCTTTTCCCAATGAAAACCAATTCCAATAGGCACATCGTAAAGTATAAAAGTAGGCTCTGCAAACAGAGTGGAACGGGTTACGGCATCAAAAGTAAGACTGTCGTAAAGGGCTCCTCCGTAATTAATCCGGCCGTCGGAAAAGCTCACGCGCTGCGGCCCGGCACCATCGGAAATTATCTCGAACACTATCTCTTGCGCTGCCATAATCCCCACATCTATAAGCTTTTGCTTACGGGAAAGGCGCCATCCCACCATCTTCTCTTCCTCTTCCGAAATAGACACTTCGTCTATTACTTCTGTGAGCAGGCGGTCACTTAATTTGGCAAAATCCTCCTCCTTTGGGGTTATAAAAAATCCTGCCATTTCGGCGGCTCCCGGACCGATTGTAAGCTGGTCAGGTCCGGTACTGTCGTAATGATGGCTGCGATATTGAGAACGAAGCACCACAAATGTGCGGAATTCGCCTCCCTTATACCAACAATAAAGATTGAAACGCGGCTCGAATTCGCCGGAATGGCGAGGAGAGCACTCTAAAAGCCTGTAAGTGAGCTTCGCCATTGACTTCTGGGTAGTGGCCTTCAAGGCATATACGCCGCGCGTGAAGCCTTCATGTTTATAAAGTGAGGCATCCTGCACTGTGGCAATGGGCTCGCCCGGCTGGTCAAGAAAGGAGTCTATTTTTTGTTCAAGAGGCAGCATTCCCCTTGGGCAAGCCTGGAAATGAAGATGGTCGGGAGCGGAAGCGCCGCTGACAGGACCGTTGTAATAGACCGTAAAATCCGGGTACATTTTGCTGAAGAGCAGCATGTCGGGGAAATGATGCCAGATAGTTTGGGGCAGATGCTCATCGCGCACGATTACCAGATGGTTAGGGAAGATGGGGAATGGATTTACTTGGATATTATAGTTTCTGCCCTTTTTACCCTCGTATTTAAGATGGAATTGTTCTTTATGACGATTCTCTACGCAAAGGAAACATTTGCGCGCTGCAATCGTGTCCGTATCGATGTCAGCGGTGGATGATGCAATGCGGCAAGGGTTCAGTTGCGCCTTGACCTTTTGGCCGTTTACGGTAAACTCTTTGTGCCGGGCAGTCTTGATGAGTCGGAAGTTTGTGGCGGCAAGAGGCCATACAGACAATTGGTCGCGGATAAATTTATTGATTTCGCTCATAGAAGTGACAAGAGTTTATCTTTGATTTTTTTGAATTCGTTGATAAAGCTGGGAGTAAATTTATTTTCGGGAGCCTTTTCTATTTCTTCAAAGGTCCACCAGCGCGCTTCGCTCACCTCTGTTCCATATGGAATCGGGCTTTTGGAGGAGATAGTGGCATATAAAGCCACAAGCTCTTTTTCTCTTTGATTTTCGTATACGAAACTTTCCAAGAAGATGGGGTGGAAGTCGTAGAAACCCAGTTCTTCGACTGCTTCACGGTAAAGGGCTTCTTCCAACTGTTCTCCATAACCCACATGACCTCCGACAGATGTGTCCCAACAGCCGGGATAAGTACGTTTGCGCTTGCTGCGCTTTTGCAGATATAGTCTTGCGTTCCTGTCTATTATATGCATATTAACCACAGGATGCAGCAGCATGCTTCCCGCATGACAGAGGCTTCTGGGAGCCCGGCCTATCACCAACCCGTTTGGTTCGAGCAGTGGAAAGATTTCTTCACTCGGGTCGATTTTTTTGCCTATCAGAGGCGCAGGTTCAGGAGGATATACAAGAAAGAACATGCCGCTAATAATTTATTATGCGGAGTTCTTCCGGAGTGTAAAGAATGGTATCCAAGAAGTCGGGAGCCGCCTGCGCAAGTATCATGAATACGGCGAGAGCCAGAGCGGCCAAGCCGATAAGGAGCAGCGGAGTGAGCCACACCCATTTGCTTACCCGGCGGCGCCGCTTGGTTTTCGGCTTTGCGTATTTCTGTTTTGAAACGGAGATTGACGGCTCTTCCTGCGGAGCTTCCGTTTCTTCGTATGGAACTTCTTCTTGGTCAATTGTCTGCACTTCCGGCTCAGCCTCCAAGGTGCCCGGATCTTCAGCAACTTCCTGCTCTGCCGGCTGTGTCTCCGGGCTTGCTTCGGTAGCTGGCTCAACCGCCTCTGCTGATGTAGGTTCAGGTTCTACCGGTACAGGTTCTAAAGCCGATGCTTCTTCGGGCTCAACAGGCTCAGAAGCCGGTACTACTTCGGAAGCTGGCTCAACAGACTCAGAATCTGCCGGCTCCACTAAAATATCTGCCAAAGACTCCACTACATGATGAAGCTCCACTGCAGTTTCCTCTTGATTTTTAAGGCTTATTGGTGAAAGGCCGAAGCCTTCGGGATAGATGTCCAGCGACTCGTCTGTAATAAAAAAGAAATTGTTCTGCCTCGTAGCTCTGAGACGTCCCAATCCCGGAAACACCACCGTCTTCTTATCTATCAGCACCTTTTTGGTTTCCTCCAAAAAATGCAGCAAAATAGCCCTCGACTGGTCTTCGTCTATATCATTGCTTTGCGCATAGAGCTTAACCAAAGAGTCATCCTCTGCCTGTCCGGGCACAAAAGTCACTCTCTTGTACGGAGGATTTATGGTATAGCCTCGATCGGAAAAACTTGCAGGCATGAACTCGCTGACAAAAGAACCGAGCCCCGGCAGTCCCACCTCGGAGCGATCCCGCACAAGCTCACCAATCATCTTTGAGAGAAGTTCGATATCCATACAACTCACAAACTTACATAAAATCTTTGAATTTTACGACCATTCAGATATAAATAGGCTTTGATTAATATATAAATTGGTCTTGATTCTTAGAAGAAATACAATAAAATCGCTCGAAAAATTTGGCACAATTGATTTTTTGCAGTACATTTGCAGTCCGAAAGTGCGCAAACTTCGGAAAAGCCTCTTTAGCTCAGTTGGTTAGAGCATCTGACTGTTAATCAGGGGGTCCTAGGTTCAAGTCCTAGAAGGGGCGCAAAATAAAAGCTGACCGGCCGTAAAATGCAAGTCATTGGCTATCAGCGAAATCATGAAAGAAGAGTAGCAAAAATGGCATGAACCCCGAAAGTTAGACAAAAAACTAAGGGGTTTTATTATGTTTAAAAAGTTAAAAAAACACGATTTTAATGATCTTCTAAAGTATATGCATATGCTTGAAAAAGGATATGGTATGAGT
>JAAZIW010000158.1 GCA_012800665.1 Rikenellaceae bacterium | reverse complement strand
TGCGACGCCAAGCCTTTATTCAAATACGAGGGACACGAATATCTCAAAGGTGTTGTGGTAAAAGAGGGTTCCTTGTTTACTCTCGGGTGCAATTATGCCGAAGACTGTTATGTAATGAGGCAAAACGGCAATCCCATTATTAAGTTGTCGGGAGGGAAAGTACCCGGCGGATTGGGCGAAAATGCCCCTGCCCTTTATGAAGACGGCGGTCACATCTATTTTTGCTTCATCGACGGCAAAGGCCTCGACCTTGTGGAAGACGGTGTAGTTAAGACTATAAGCCTGCCGAGCTTTGCAAAAGAGGCGTTGGACTGCCGTATGATAGAGGGGGTGAGGTATTTGGTGAGTTCAGATGGTAGCAGTATCTACTGCTCATTCGATGGAAAAACAATAAGTCTACACTACATGGGCAAGGTGAAAAATGACTTTTTTGCAATGCGTTTATTGGGAGATGCGGCCGTAATCGGCTCCGTAAATAATTTAACTTATGATGGCTTTACCCAAATCACCATGATGGAAAGAAACAGAAATTTATTTTTAAAAGGACAGGACCTCTATATCTGCGAATGCGGAGAAAAAATAATAGGCATTCGCAACAGGCCTTTGAATATGCAATATGGAAGGACATCAAGCATAGGGGATTTTGAAAGTATTTTCAGCGTACCCGATGCTTTTGTATTTACAAGAGAATGCATCAATACCGGCCATGGCAACATCTATGCTGCGGCATCATCTGTAAAAGGAGAGAGGCCCTGTCTTTTTAAAAACGGGCGGAAGTGGAGGGAATTCCCTTTCAACGGGTATCTTACAGGAGTGAATGTGGAGCTCAGTCTTCCCAGCTCAGGAGACGGCTTTGGTCGGAAAGGACGGTAATATGGACACGAAGAGTTTCTTCGGGGAGGATTTCCTCAATATTTTCCGGCCACTCTATGAGGCACAGGTTTCCGGAATCGATATATTCAAAGAATCCTATATCAAGGGCCTCTGCAATCTTGTCGATACGGTAAAAGTCAAAGTGGAAAATGCTCTGGCCGTCGGAGCCGCGATATTCGTTGACAATCGCAAAGCTCGGCGAACTTACGGCATCGTCTCTCACCCCAAGCGCTTTGCAAACAGCCGTAATGAAAGTGGTTTTACCGGCCCCCATGGGAGCATAAAAAGCCACTATCCTGCGCTGCCCGAGGGCTTCGAGGAATTGCTTCGCTGCGGCATCGATCCCTGAAAGGTCTTTTATGAGAATTTCCATAGATAATGCAAATTTAAAAATTTATCGACATATGCTAATTAACATTACAGCGGCAAAGTGCGTAGGGATAGATGCCATTCCGGTAACGGTAGAGGTGAATATCAATATGGGGATAGGCATCCATTTGGTGGGTCTTGCGGATGTGGCGGTAAAGGAGAGTCTGATACGCACCATCACAGCCCTGCAAAGTTTGGGCTTTCATATTCCGGGGAAGAAGATAGTAATTAATTTAGCTCCTGCAGATATGCATAAGAGCGGGTCCGGCTACGACCTCCCTATTGCAATGGGTATAATCGCCGGTTCGGACCAAAGGAATCTGCCCGAACTCGGCAAATACCTTATTATGGGCGAATTGGGCTTGGACGGCTCGGTCAGAGAGGTGCCGGGCGCCCTGCCCTATGCCGAACTTGCCATTAAAAAGGGGCTTGCAGGCTGCATACTTCCGCTGCAATCGGCTTTGGAGGCGGTGGAATACCGCAATACACGCATCTACGGAGTGAAAGACATTCCCGAAGTACTGAGAATCTTGGAAGGCAGGAAGCCTTGCGAAGACCTGCTCATCTGGAATACCGCCGCTTACAAAGAACAGCTTGCCGCTTCAATAAAGGCGAAAAAGCATCCTAACTATATGGATTTTGCAAACATCATAGGGCAGGAAGGCGCCAAAAGAGGGACGGAGATTGCGGTAGCAGGCGGACACAATATCATAATGATAGGGCCTCCGGGGAGTGGAAAAAGTTCTCTTGCGAAAGCTCTTGCGGGCATCTTGCCGCCAATGTCAATGGAAGAATCCTTGGTGACGAGCAAAATTTACTCGATATCAGGCAAAGGGCGCACCATCGGCCTCATAAGGCAAAGGCCTTTCAGGGCTCCGCATTACAGCGCATCCATGGCGGCGATAGTGGGCGGCGGCAATGGGGACAATCTTATTCCCGGAGAGGTTTCGCTGGCCCATAACGGGGTGCTCTTTGCAGATGAATTCGCCAACGCTCCCAAAGCTGTAATTGAAGCGCTTCGCGCACCCTTGGAAGACAGATGCGTGGGTATTTCGCGGCTCCGCAGCAAGATAGTTTATCCCGCCTCATTCATGCTCGTGGCGGCAAGCAATCCCTGCCCCTGCGGTTATTACGGCGAGAGCGAGCGCTGCTCCTGCACGGTAGGGCAAAGGGTGGGCTATCTATCGAAATTATCGGGACCTATTCTTGATAGGATTGACATACATTTATGGCTACATCCTGTGGAAACCGGCAAGTTGGTGAACAGGGTGCGGGGCGAAAGCAGCGCCGTAGTGGCCGCAAGGGTGCTGAAGGCGAGGAATATTCAAAAGGAGCGCTTCCGGGGAGAGGGCATCTTCACCAATGCCGAAATGAACAGCGCTCAAATGGAAAAGTTCTGCCATCTTGACGATGAGTGCAAAGAGCTGTTGGAAAAGTTGATACGCCGACAGGGGCTGTCGGCGAGAGCCTTCTCGCGAATAATAAAGGTAGCCCGCAGCATTGCCGACCTCGAAGGCTCTCGCGACATTGCCGCCCCCCACATCGCCGAAGCCGCAAGCTACCGCTTCCTCGACCGCCAGAATCTTGGGCGGTAGGGCTTGTTTATATTGCTGATTTGTTATATATTTGCAATGCGTTGGAGCGAATTAATCAGATTATTAGAAAAGAAAGG
>JAAZIW010000018.1 GCA_012800665.1 Rikenellaceae bacterium | reverse complement strand
TCCATGCAATGACTTGTTTTCCGCACAGGCCTCCGAGTCCTCCGCCAAAAGCGTTGTCCAAGCCTGCAAGTTCTCCTACATAGGCCAGCAGCACAGATGCCACAAAGGACCCGAAGAGCGCTATGAGGGTGGTTTTGATAAGAGAATAAGGCCAGTTGCGACCGACGATGAGTTTGGCGCTTATGGCTCCGAGAATGAAAAGCAGAGCGAAACTGCCAAGCCCGAAGAGATTGTACACCATTAATCGCCCGGTTTTATAACCGAGCTTACCCGCTGCATTGCTTACAGGTACATCGCTGTCCATCATGGAGGTGTTGTGCAGCAGGCTCATGTCCTCCTTCCAATGGAAGAGATAAGAAACTGTGGAAATCAGCACAAAAACAGCAAGCGCAGCCACGAAAAGTCCTATCAACCTTGCAGCTACCGCTCGCTCCTTGTCGTCCCATTGACGCCAGAAAGCCAGATTTTCCCAGAATTTTCTCATCTGTTGTTCTTGTTCTTCTTGCTTCTGTATTTACGGCCCTGACCTTTACCTCCGCCCGGATGCAGACTGCCCAAGCCGGGACGCGAAAAGTTGGCATCCTGTGCCACTTTGCCGAGTTCCATGCCCTCGGGAACGCGTATTCTGCCCTCTGACATATCTTCTATATCGGCAAAAATGGTTTCATCGGCCACGGAATCTTTATTCCATATAAGATATTGCGTGCGCATATACAGAGCCAAGTTGCGAATCAGCAGGTTTTTGGTCTCGCCCTCTTCCTGCTCGCAAATAAGGTCGATTATGCGTTCAATATTGCGCCCGTAATGCATTGCTTTTATGGGACTTCCTTTCATGGGGATGGGTACCGGCTTGGTTTCGAAGTCTTCTTTCAAAGGGCACGGATAGGGGGAGTCGATATCGAGATCGTATCCCGCTATCATATATAGATGATCCCACAGCTTGTGTTCCCAGTTTTCTTGGACGCGAACCTGCGGATTGAGCATTTCCATAGTTTTCACTACGGCTTTTGCCTGCTCGTTGCGCTTTTCTTTGTCCGGTATGGTTTTGAGGTATTCTACCATCTTGAATACGTTGCGGCCGTATTCCGGCATGGAGAGTTTTTCCCTCTCTGTATTGTAATCGAGTTTTACCATATTATGCAAATATAAGGAAAAATCGCTACATTTGTAATCTATGCGAAAATCTTTCAAAGTAGCAGGCCATGTGTTCAGTTTCTCTATTCCAAAGGGGCATTCCCTTTGGAAGCAGCTGAAGCAATATGCGCCTTTCGAGATAAGCGGGGATGATAATCCCATATTCGAATTGGAGATAGTGGGGAGTCTTCCTGAGCTGCCTGCAAACGAGGTTTATGTTGGGAATGAAGAGCCGGGGGAGCCGGTAATAAGGCTTTACGCCGATGAAGAAAGCTGGGCTTTCGAAATGGCCCCGTACAGCGGCCGACCGATTTGCGGCAAAGCTCTTTCCAACAAGGATTTTACCAAGGCGCAATTGATGATTACCAACACTCAGGATGCCTTGTTTGCGCTTAACAATGCCGCCATGCTTATGTTTGCCTTCCGTACCTCTTCTATGGACACATTGGAGGTGCACGCATCGGTGATTGTAAACGGTGGCAAGGCTTTTTTATGGATGGCAAAAAGCGGCACAGGCAAGAGCACGCACAGCAAATTATGGCTGAAGCATATCCCTGGCAGTCATTTACTTAATGATGACAATCCCATAGTAAGGGTGCATGAGGACGGTAATGTAGTAGTCTATGGCTCTCCTTGGAGCGGGAAAACCCCTTGCTACAAAAATGAACATTATCCGGCCGGCGCTTTTGTGGAAATAAAACGCAGTCCCGATAATAATATAATACGCAAGAACCTTTTTGAATCCTATGCGCTGCTCTATTCTTCCAGTTCGGGACTTAAAAACAATCGCGCAATGGCGGACGGCCTGCATTCCACTTTTGAAAAAATAGCCACCAAAGTGCCTTGCTACACCCTCGAATGCCGTCCGGACGAAGAAGCAGCAAAGGTTTCTTCTTCAGAACTCCTTGTCCTATGAAGACCACTCGTATAAGCATTCCGAACGAAATCATGCTGGGCTCGGTGCGAGACCTCATAAAGGAGGGGCATTCCGTTGTGATTATGACTAAAGGACTGAGTATGCTTCCATTTATAGAGGGGAAAAAAGACAGTGTGCTGCTGGTAAAGCCGGAAGGCCTGAAACGGGGGGACATAGCTCTTGCCGAGGTTGCTCCGGACAAGTATGTGCTGCACAGAGTGTTGGAGGTAAATGAAGGGAAGGTGATTCTCAAAGGAGACGGCAATTACCGCGGGCAAGAAATCTGCCCTTTGAAAAAGGTGGCCGGGAAGGTAAAGGAAGTGCAGCATATGGATGGTTCGATCAGCGATCCGCAGTCTCCTGGGCAGATGCGTCGCTGGCAGAGGTGGATGGGCATTCCGGCAATAGTCAGGAGATATTATTTGGCATTTTATAGAAGAATTAAAAGAATAACACCATGAGAATAATTGAAGGTTTTGTATTGCGCCCTTTGGGCGATGAATTCATTATCACGGGAGAAGGTCCCGCGCAAGTGAATTTCAATAAGATGATTTCTCTCAACTCAACTGCCGCTTATTTGTGGAGATCGGTTGAGGGCAGGGAATTCAGCGCGGATGACCTTACCGCCCTCCTGTTGGAGGAATATGATGTGGATGAAGCGACTGCATCCAAAGACGCGCTTGCTATAGTGAACAAGTGGATAGAAATAGGTTTGGTTGAAGAATGAGACCTTTCAGAGAATGTTTGCGGGGCTTGTTTGCAACCCTGCGCCCACTGCGTTGGAGAGTGGCCCTG
>JAAZIW010000157.1 GCA_012800665.1 Rikenellaceae bacterium | reverse complement strand
TATAAAAGTATGCTAACTATAACAAATCAACTTATAGACAATCTTCTGGAGCAAGCAGCCTCAACACCGAGACTCAGAAAACATTACGACCTTCGTAATGCTGCGAGGGAGGATTCACAGCGTATGTTGAATGCCCTGTTGCCCGGCACTCCCTTACCCATTCATCGACATAATGATACTGACGAAACGATAATTATCTTAAAGGGGCGTATGGATGAGGTGTTTTATAATGCAAAGGGAGAAGAGGTATCTCGAGTGCATCTAGACGCCTCCAAAGGACAATATGGCGTACAAATCCCTGCAAGTCAATATCATAGTGTCGAAGTTTTTGAGCCAAGCGTAATTGTGGAATTCAAGGCCGGACGCTACGATCCGGAAACTACAGAAGATTACCTTTAAACAGAGTTTGTTAGCCGAAAAAAAATATCTATCTTTGCCAAACTAATTGCCAATCTATGAGTAAGATTTGGGGAATAGTCATAATAACAGCTATAGCACTTATAGTTTCTCTGCTTGTTTATCCGTTTGTTCTAAGGTTCGCTGTCAAACGCAGCATTTTTGATAATCCCGATGCACGCAAACTACAAAAAACTCCTGTTCCTGTTTTTGGAGGAGTGGGTGTTTATTTGAGTATAATAGCGGCTGTAGGAGTATCGTTTTTTATAATGCGTTCCGGGGTTATGGTTTATGGGCTGATAGCCATGACAGCCATGTTGTTGATTGGTATCTGGGACGATATTGCGGGTCTTTCTCCATATATTCGCCTGCTTGCGGAAGTCCTTGTAGTGCTCTTTATAATGTTCGTAGTGGGCGCTTCAATTGATGATTTTCATGGCCTTTGGGGAATACATAGAATAGGGCTAAAATGGAGCATTCCCATCAGTTTAATAGCCGGAGTCGGCATTATAAACGCCATTAATCTTATAGATGGCGTAAATGGCTATTCTTCCGGCTTTGGCATTATGGCTTGCTTCTTTTTCGGAATAGCCTTTTTCCTCACGCGCAATTTTTCTATGGGCACCCTTTGTTTTGCTACTGGGGCTGCCCTTATTCCTTTTTTCTTACATAACGTATTCGGTAAATCTTCCAGAATGTTCATAGGTGATGGCGGCACACTAATGCTCGGCACTCTACTTACCCTATGCGTGTTTTGCACACTATCTTACAATTCTCCAAGCTCTGCGCTTGAATCACATGGCGTTGGGCTTGTGGCATTTACGCTTGCGGTGCTTGGCATACCGGTATTTGATACCCTTCGTGTTATGGCTCGCCGCATGATTAGAGGAAAATCTCCCTTCCATCCCGATAAAACCCATCTACATCATCTTTTTATAGATTGCGGATTTTCTCATATCGGCACCTCAGTAACAATACTCTCTTTGCAGTTCCTATTGGTGCTGATTTGGTACCTTAGCTGGAAGCTTGGCGCCAATATAGATTGGCAATTATATATAGTGATATTCTATTCCCTTTTAGTGACTTTCGTCTTTTATGCCTTAATGCGTTCGTCACAAAGGCATAAAGGTAGGTTATACCGCTTTTTTGTAGGTTTTGGGCGAATCATGCATATAAATCAACGCCCGGGATTCAAGAAAATCCGCAAATTCATAGACCACAACGCTTTGAGTATAGATTATTATATAAAGATGAAAGACAAGGATTCCCGCCAAAATTAGCCCTATTTAACCTTATTGTTGCCTATTAAATTTTCATTACCGACACAAATTTATTACATTTGTGGTTGCTTTAATTGGTGCAGAAAAAACATTTTTTTTTAAAACAAAGTGATTGAAACGCAATTCTAATATTTATAATGGCACTATCAGTTTTAGTTGCAGGTGATTTCTGTCAGACCGGAAGGTTATTTTCATTAATTAAAAATAGGGAATACGATTCAATGTTGTCGAGCGTTAAGCCAATTATCAAATCGGCTGATTATAGTATTGTCAACTTTGAATTCCCAATAGTAAGTAAAGAGAAAATCGCTAAACCAATTCCTAAGTGTGGTCCCAATCTGAAAGGGACAATTGAATCTGTTGAGGCTATCAAATTTGCTGGTTTTAATTGCTGTACATTAGCAAACAATCATATAATGGACCAAGGAGCAGAGTGTGCTTTTGAGACAAAAAAGTTTTTAAATAATTCTTCTATCGATACTGTTGGGTTTGGTAATAATTCAGAGGAAGCCGGTAAGGTTTTATATAAAGAAATTAATGGAGAGTCATTAGTTATTATTAATTGTTGTGAGCATGAATTCTCGATTGCTACAGTTTCAAAACCTGGAGCAAACGCCTTAAATCCTATCAAACAATATTATGCTATTTCAGAGGCAAAAGCTAAAGCAAATTATGTAATCGTGATAGTTCATGGAGGCCACGAACTCTTCCATCTCCCGTCTCTTAGAATGCAAGATACTTATCGTTTTTTTATAGATGCAGGCGCAGATGCGGTCGTTAATCATCATCAACATTGCTATAGTGGGTATGAGGTGTATAAAGACAAGCCGATTTTTTATGGCCTAGGTAACTTTCTTTTTGATAAATATGGAAATAGAACCAGTGTAAGCAAATTATGGAATGAAGGATTTATGGTAAAATTAAGTTTTACGCAATCAAAAGTTGATTATTCGATTACTCCTTATATTCAATGCTTAACAGGTCCATATATAGAGCTATTAAACGATACAGATTCTAGGCTGTTCTTTCAACAACTTAAACGCCTTAATTCTATAATTGAAGATAGGGACCAATTGACAAATTTAGTTAATGCCTATTACGATAGTAGTAAGAAGATTGAATATAGAACTTTCGAGCCCTATAGGAATAGAGTATTGTTAAAATTGTATTCAATGGGTCTCTTGCCTAGGTTTATAAAAGGCAGTAAACGTTTATCAATCCTCAATCGAATTGCTTGCGAGTCGCATCGTGATAAAGTTATTCATGTATTTGAGCACAAAGGATTGTAGCGAAAGCTTCGTATTGTATTGTTTCACATCCATCTAGGTTCACTACAAGCACTTTTATACCCCACCCGAAAATATTGCTATCTTTGCAATTATGAATATTGCAATCGTAGGCACCGGCTATGTCGGTCTTGTAAGCGGAACTTGCTTCGCAGAAATGGGTGTAAATGTCACCTGCGTAGATATTGATGAAAATAAGATTAAAAAGCTCCTGAATGGAGAGATACCTATCTACGAACCCGGCCTGGAAGATATGGTAAAGAAGAATCTGGCCGCAGGCCGTCTTCATTTTACCACCGATCTCACAAGCGTTATAGATGATGTAGAAATTGTTTTCAGTGCTGTCGGCACCCCTCCCGACGAGGATGGTTCAGCGGATTTGCAATATGTGCTGAATGTTGCTAAAACTTTTGGCCAAAACATAAAGAAATACACCCTCTTGGTTACAAAATCCACTGTTCCGGTGGGGACTGCCGCCAAAGTCAAGCAGGCGGTTAAAGAAGAACTTGCCAAGAGAGGCGAAGATATACCTTTTGATGTGGCATCCAATCCTGAGTTTTTGAAGGAGGGCGCAGCAGTCAAGGATTTTATGACACCGGACAGAGTTGTTGTAGGGACAGACAGCGATAGGGCCAAAACCTTGATGAGGCGCCTCTATAAACCATTCATGCTTAGCGGAGAGCGTATGATTTTTACCGATATTCCCTCTGCAGAAATGATTAAATATGCAGCCAACGCAATGCTTGCAACGCGCATCTCCTTCATGAACGACATTGCCAATCTATGCGAAATCATGGGCGCTGATGTTAATATGGTGCGCAAAGGCATAAGCAGCGATACCCGCATAGGAAAAAAATTCCTTTACCCGGGCTGCGGCTATGGTGGAAGCTGCCTGCCTAAAGATGTGAAAGCTCTTATTAAAACAGCCGAAAAGAACGGCTATTCCATGAGGGTGCTCAAAGCGGTTGAGGAGGTAAATGAAATCCAGAAATCAATTCTTTTCGAGAAACTCAACAAACATTATAAAGGCAATTTGAAGGGCAAGACAATTGCCATGTGGGGTCTTGCTTTCAAGCCGGAAACCGATGATATGCGTGAAGCCCCCTCACTTGTGCTTATTGAAAAATTCTTAAAAGCAGGCTGCACTATAAAGGTTTATGACCCGATAGCGATGGATGAGTGCAAGCGCAGAATGGGGGATGAGGTTATTTACTGCAAAGATATGTATGACGCAGCTGTGGATGCTGATGCCTTGTTGCTTGTTACAGAATGGAAAGAATTTAGAATGCCAAGCTGGAGTGTTCTCGGCAAGCTGATGAAAGAAAAATTGGTTGTTGACGGCCGTAATATTTACGATGCCGAAGAGCTTGCCGAAAAAGGATTCAAATATTATAAAATCGGTTAATGCAATATCATATACATAGTCCATATCGCGTGTGCCCGATAGGAGCGCATGTTGACCATCAGCGAGGGCTTGTTACGGGTTTTGCGTTCGACAAAGGCGTAGATTTGGAATTTGACATAGCTCCGGACAGTATGGTTACTATTCATGGCGAAACCTTCACAGGGACTGTCAGCTTCGACATTTCCAAACCTGCGCCTGTGAAGCAAGGCAATTGGGGCGATTATGCAAGAGGGGCAAAATATGCCCTACAGAAACGATTCAAACTGAAAAAGGGGATAACAGGCAGCATCAGGGGCTCCCTTCCGGTAGGCGGACTCAGTTCCAGCGCAGCAGTTCTCATTGCCTATGTGATGGCCTTTGCGAAAGCTAATAATGTGATTCTGCAGCCGATGGAGCTTGCACTGATTGCCTCTGAAGCAGAGCGGGAATACATAGGGTTGAATAACGGCTTGTTGGACCAGGCCTGCATAGCTCTCGGCAAGAAAGACCATTTGCTCATGCTCGACTGCGAAAGCAATAATTACCGCCTTATTCCCCGTAATCCTTCCATGCCGGAATTTAAATTGGGAATTATCTTCAGCGGTCTTACCCGAAGTCTTATGCAAAGCGACTACAACCTTCGTGTTGCAGAATGCAAGACGGCAGCTTGGAATGTTCAGGCATATTACGATGAGCCTCTCAAAGAGCAGAAACTGACCTTTCTCCGTGACGTCGATAAAGCCAAATTCGAGAAAGTAAAAGATAAGATGCCCGCCCGTTTTGCAAGGCGTGCAGAGCATTTCTATTCAGAGTATAAGCGTGTGAGAGAGGCGGTAAGCGCCTGGGAGATGGGAGATTTGGAATGGTTCGGCAAGCTAAGTTTCGAAAGCTGCGAGAGTTCCATTCACAATTACGAATGCGGCTCTCCCGAACTTATAGAAATCTATAAGGCGATGCGCGAAACGGACGGTATTTATGGAGGAAGATTCTCTGGAGCAGGCTTTAAGGGAGCCTGTCTTGCCATCTGTGACCCTGATAAATTAGACAGAATCAGAGAGTCAATAACTCAGAAATACCTCGCCCGCTTCCCACAATACAAGAATTCCTTCATGTGCACATTTGTCGATACCGACAACGGAGCAAGATTTGTATGAAAGCAGTAGTTTTGGCCGCAGGCTATGCCACACGTCTATATCCTCTCACAGAGAACTTCCCGAAGCCTTTACTCCGGATTGGCGAAAGCACCATTTTGGGAAGACTGATAAAGGATATTGAAGCCATAGATGGGATAGATGAAATAATTGTGGTGACCAATCATAAGTTTGCGAAGATTTTTGAGGATTGGGCTACTGAAAAGAAGAAGATCATACAAAAAAAGATTAGCGTTTTGGACGATGGCTCCACAAGCAATGATAACAGGCTCGGTGCTGTCTGCGACTTGCTGCTTGCCATAGACAAATGCAGCATTGATGATGATATTATGGTACTTGCGGCGGATAACATCTTGGACTTTTCTCTTAAGGGTTTTGTGGATTTCTTCCACGCAAAAAAAGCAAGCTGCATAATGTGCCATCATGAGCCCGAAATTACCAAATTGCAGCGTACCGGAGTGGTCGAGTTGGCTTCTGATAAGAAAGTGCTGCAGATGCAGGAAAAGCCGGAAAACCCGGTCTCTCATTGGGCGGTGCCGCCTTTCTACATTTATTCTAAGAAAGACCTCCCGCTTATAAAGACAGCTATAGATGGCGGATGCGGTTTCGATGCACCTGGCAATCTGGCACATTATCTTGTAGATAAAACAGAGGTTTATGCTTGGGAGATGCCGGGGCGCAGGTTTGATATTGGCTCTTTGGATAGTTACGAAGAGGCACAAAAATTATTCAAATAAGAAGCATGTTTATGCAGAAAATTATTCTCGAAGGAAAAACAATACTTGTCACCGGCTCAGCCGGATTTATAGGGGCGAATCTTGTTAAACGCCTTTTTGCCGAGCTTAATAGCGGGCGCATCGTAGGCATTGACAATATGAAT
>JAAZIW010000156.1 GCA_012800665.1 Rikenellaceae bacterium | reverse complement strand
GTTCGACAAAAACGGCAATATGAATGATTGGTGGACTGCCGAAGATGCCGCCATATTCAAGGAGAAATCTCAAAAATTGGTGGAGCAATTCAATGAGGTGGAAATCCTGCCGGGCGTATATGCCAACGGACAGAATAGCCTCGGAGAAAACATTGCCGACCAGGGCGGTCTGAGCGTAGCCTATACCGCTCTGCATAATGCCATAGCCGGAAAGGATGTAAAACCCATAGACGGATTCACACCCGATCAGCGCTTTTATCTGTCCTATGCCACCATTTGGGCGCAAAATATAACCGACGAGGAAAAGGCCCGTCTTAACACTCTTGATGTGCATTCTCTCGGCGAAAATCGCGTGAATGTAACTGTGCGTAACTTCCAAACATTCTTCGATGCTTTCGGAATAAAGGAGGGTGACCCGATGTTCAGGCCCGAAAGCGAAAGGGTTTTAATCTGGTAATATGTTAATCCGGTAATATGCGCGCTTCCCGATTTATTTCGGAACGCCTCAATTTTCGAGGGAGGATAACGGTTGCAGCCACAGCCGTTTCCTTCTTCGTTATCATATTGTCTCTCATGGTGTTGGGAGGTTTCAAGCTGGAAATCCGGCGCGGAATAAGTTCTCTTATGGGAGATGTGCAGATGACAGCCTCTTCTTTAAGCTATTATGGGGAGGGGGAGCCGATAAGCGCCGATGCCTCTTATCTGCCCCGCCTCCGCCAATGCAAAGGGGTGGAGGAGCTTACTCCGGCAATATACCGCACTGCCGTGGTTAAAAACGGAAGCGAAATAGAGGGGGTTTTGATAAAAGCCCTTCCCTCTGCTGACAGTAGTCTGACGGTTGCCATCCCAAGCACTTTGGCCGATAAGTTGGGTTTGAAGGAGGGGGACCGCATGCTGACGTATTTTATAGGAGATAGAGTGAAAATTCGCAATTTTACGGTGAGAGAGATTTATAGGGATTTGCTTCGGGCGGATGATAAGATGCTGGTCTTTGCTAATTTGGGGGACCTTCAGCGCGTGAACGGCTGGGATTCCACCATGGTTTCCGCTCTTGAAATAAAACTCTCCGACTATTACCGCAGCAACGACAGGGAGAAAACCAAGGCCGCGGAGCTCTCCACTCTGACCGGAATATATGCTTCGGAGGGAGAAGCGCCTCTTGTGGCCACTGCCGCTTCACAACGTTTCTCCCGTCTTTTCGATTGGCTTAACCTGCTTGATTTCAACGTGTTGGCTATTTTATTGCTGATGATTCTTGTGGCGGGCTTCAATATGGTATCAGGACTTCTTATAATGCTGTTCCGCCATACCGGCACAATAGGCACGCTCAAGGCACTCGGTATGGACAATCGCAGAATCGCCATGGTTTTTCTAAGGGTGGCTTCGGGTGTGGTATTAAAGGGGATGGCAATAGGAGGCGGTGCAGCCCTGCTTTTCGCCCTTGTCCAAAGCGCTACGCACTTCCTTCGGCTCAATCCCGAAAATTATTTTGTGAGTTTTGTGCCTGTGGCTGTGAATTTGCCGCAAATTCTGCTCGTCTGCGCCATTGCCTACGGAGCAATAATGCTTCTTCTTTTACTGCCTTCT
>JAAZIW010000017.1 GCA_012800665.1 Rikenellaceae bacterium | reverse complement strand
TCAACGAAAGAAGTGCAATGAGAGTAGAAAGAATTTTTTTCATAGTCGAAGAGATATTTTTTAAAATTAAAAATTTTTCCTGAATTTGAGATTGGAGGAGCCCCAGGACTCTTTTGTGAACTCGCCTTCGAAATCGAATCCCAGCGCACGGAAAGCATCTCCATCACTTTCCTGCGACCTTACATAAGTCATTATGTCATCGGGTTGCAAGTCATCCACAAAAGCCTGCATCAGTTTTCCCATACCGCCCACTACGCGGAAGCCTTTAAGAGAAGCATAGCGTATCCACTCGAAAGAACGGGGATTGCCTCCGCTTTCAGTCATATTCCGAGCCCCCGAAAAACCCGCAGCCGCCACAAGAGTCCCCGCAGGCAAAGCTGTTTCACGCTTGCCTGTAGAGCGTTCGACGAAAAGCCCGTAGCGATGCCTGCAAGTGCAATAAGCCATGCGGTGATTGGCATCAAAGAAATCTTTTGCCTGCGAGGCGCTTATCTTCTTTACGCTGCAGTTGCGGGCAAATATGGTATGCAGATTGAGATTATCCATCAGCGGGTAAGTTCATCCACAACCGGCTCTACCTTGGAATATTCATAACCCCTTGAAAGGGCGAACTTTATAAGCTTGAGCCGGCCATCCTTATCTTCCGAAAGACTCTTCCATTTGGCGCTGAGGAGCTTCTGCAAGCGGGTATCCGCCGCATCTACATCCACCTCTGCCAAACCGGCGGCTATATCTTCATCCGAAAGGCCCTTTGCGCGGAGGGCGAATCTTACTTTTATCGGCCCCCAACCGCTCAGGGAAGACTTCTCCCTTGCAAAAGCGGAGGCATAGCGGGCATCATCCACAAACTTATCCGCCTTTAAAGACTCTACAATCCCCGCGGCCATATCGGCATCTCCCTTGCATCTCTCCAAGGCCTTGCGCCTGATGTCCGACACGCAATATTCGCGCTTTACGCATTGCGCCTGCAGGGCGGAAAGTACTTTTTCTTTAGAAGTCATAGCCGAAACTGATATATAAACCGAGCGGGGTCGCAGTGGAAAATTGTATATCAACCTTTATAGGCCCCGCAATTGAGTCGTAGCCGAAGCCCAAAGCGCCTCCGTAAATGCCTTTGGAATTGTCGCCGAAAAATTCCAAAAGGCTATGGGCATCCTGCACGAAACCTCCCTTGAATGAAGCAAATCCATGCTCGAACAGTTTTACGCGGAAATTCAACTGAAAATCCATTGCGAAATTGTCCAGAATCATGCAGCGGTGAAAGCCATCGAAAGGCATTTGCTGCTCGAAATAGCGCCCCGGCACGGCTCCGCCAACAAAGTTGGCAAGGAACATATTCTCTTTAAGCGAGATGCTCTCGCCCAGCACATATCGAGCGTAAAAACTTGGAATTATAGAGAGCTTGTCGCTTAAGCGTATATGCTGAAGATAATCCAGCATGAAAATCTGAGCGGAGTTTTTGCCAAGCACCCAACCATAATCCAAGCCTATCGTAAAGCCCTTTGTCGGGAAGTATTTATCATCCAAGGTATATGCCCGGGCATTGGCGTAAAGCGTAAAATAATTGCGCTTGTAAGTATTCAAGGATTCGATTGTATTGACTTCGTCTTCGAAAGTTTTTTCGCTGAGCCAGGTGTTGAGCCCGTAATAATCGTACTTTATGCCAAGCGCCATATCGAAATGCGATGCCCTTAAACCGCTCACATAGGTGTCCACCTTGTGATGCCAAAAACCCGCATCGCAAAAGAGGTCATCCACCATCATATTGGCAAAGTTTTTCCCGGAAGTTACAGACAGATTTATAGCGGGAAAATTCGGATAAGAAAGGGAATAATCAGCTTTGCCATACCAATTCCGGCCTATTCTGGCCTCAAAATCGAATTTGGAGCCCCTAATCTTATAGGCGTTGAAGCCGAATCCGATAAGAGCCGACACTATATCTTGGGTATCCGCCCTTCCGGCCAGTCCCAAACGGTGAGCAGGTCCCTCAACCAGATTGAATTGCAAATTATAGCCCTCGAGTTCGCGTAGCAAGGTATAAGCGGCTTTGCTGAATGAACCGCTGGCGAAAATGCCCGACACGGCTTCCTCTATTTGATAAGATGTGACCCTCTGCCCTGATTTTATGTTTATTTTGCTCAAAAGGTAGGCGGCATCTTTCTCCGAAATCCCAGGGAAACTTATCCGAGAAATGAGTACAGGATTGGTAGCTATATCTACGGCGCGGGCTTTTTTCATAGGGGCGCTGCGGCCTCTGGTTTTGGAGGCCACAAGCTCCAGCATTTTTTCGGCTTCGAGGGCGGCGTCATAGCCCCTTTGGAGTATAGTGTCGATAGCTTCGGATTTGAAGCTGAGCATATTAAATTCTTTGAGATTCGGATTAATGAAAACATCCGACTCGAGTATATTTTTCTCGTAGGCCTCATTCGAAAGCATATCTATCATTTGGCCTATCACATTGCCTATGTTATCTACCTTTATGTCGGTTTTCTCTAACTGAGAGAATGCCACTCCTATCACTATATCCGCCCCCATGGCGC
>JAAZIW010000155.1 GCA_012800665.1 Rikenellaceae bacterium | reverse complement strand
TTCCGACTACTAATATAAAATTATTTTAGTATCTTTACAAACTGAAACCAAGTTAAACCTAAACTATGTCTTTAGAAATTAGAGAAGTGAAAACCCGCAGAGATCTGCGCCGCTTCGTACGTTTTCCAGAAAAATTGTATCGGCACAACGAGTATTATGTGCCCTATTTGGAGTTTGACCAAATAGATACACTCAATCGGAAAACCAATCCGGTATCAAAATTTTGCGACTATAAACTCTTTATGGCTTACAAGGATGGCGAGGCCGTAGGACGCGTTGCCGCCATAGTAAACCATTTGAACAACGAGCAGTGGAAGCAAAAGCAGGTGCGTTTCGGGTGGGTGGATTTCATTGATGATCACGAAGTATCCAAGGCTCTTATAGACACCGTAGAGGCATTCGGCCGCAAACACGGAATGGAAGAGATTGTAGGCCCTCTCGGCTTTACCGATATGGATCCCGAAGGCACCCTGATTGAAGGCTATGACCGCGAAAGTACGATGCCGCAGATTTACAATCACCCGTATTATAAGGACCACTTCGAAGCTCTGGGCTTTGAAAAAGATGTGGACTGGCTCGAATTCAGAGTTCAGATTCCCGATGTTCTTCCCGACAAGATAGAAAGACTCGAGCGTATAGTATTGGAGCGCAACAATTTGCATATACGCAAATTGACACGCAAAATGATTCGCGAAGAAAATTTTGCACATAAGATTTTCGAGAACATCAACGCAACCTACAAGAATCTGTACAATGTTACCGAATTGCCGTTGGAAACAGCAGACCGATATATAGGATTTTATCTGAAGATTCTGGACTTGCGCTATATTTCGCTTGTGGAGAATGATGCCGGCGAGCTCATAGGCTTCGGCGTTACCATGCCTTCGCTTGCGAGAGCGCTCAAAAAGAGCCGCGGCAGGCTCTTCCCCTTCGGTTGGTGGTATTTGCTACACGACCTCTTTATAAAGCGTTCCGAAGGAGCTGAACTCCTTCTTATAGGAGTACGGCCCGACTATCAGAACTTGGGAGTCAATGCAGTGCTCATCGCCGATATCTTCCATAAATTCCAGAAGTTAGGAGTCAAGTGGGCGGAAAGCAACGGAGAACTTGAGACCAATATAAGGGTGCAAAAGCAGTTTGAGGTATTCAACCCCGATTGGTGCAAGCGCCGCAGGGCCTTTATAAAGAAATTATAAGGCGGAAAGGAAAATATAACATAATTGTTAGAACTTTTAACTATTTTGTTTCATTCATTGATTTACAGACTATTAAGAACTGAATGTTAGCACCTCTTCCAGAACGTATGCGCCCTAATACATTAGAGGCTTATGTGGGCCAGCAACATTTGGTCGGCAAGGGGTTCATACTTCGGAATATGATAGAAAGCGGCAATTTGAGCTCCTTTATTCTGTGGGGACCGCCGGGTGTAGGCAAGACAACTCTTGCCCATATCATAGCCAAAACTCTTGACCGCGAATTCTTCACGCTTTCAGCAGTGAATGCCGGAGTAAAAGATGTCCGCGATGTAATAGATCTTGCCAAAAGCCGCAATCTATTTTCAGGGGCAAAAGCCCCGATTCTATTCATAGACGAAATCCACCGTTTCAACAAGGCTCAGCAGGATGCCTTGCTCGGGGCTGTTGAATCGGGAATAATAGTGCTGATAGGCGCCACCACCGAAAACCCCAGTTTCGAGGTGATTACTCCCCTGCTCTCGCGCTGCCAGGTGTTCATCTTAAAGAGTCTTGAGGCGGAAGACCTTCAGATTCTGCTCGACCGCGCTCTAAAAGAAGATAAAGAGCTCAGCAAACGCAATATTACCGTTGCTGAAACCGGAGCCCTGTTCCGTCAAAGCGGGGGCGATGCGCGAAAGCTGCTCAATATCCTGGAGATAGTGGTTGATTCGCAGTTGGGTGCAGATAAAATAGTGATTACCAACAAGTTGGTGGAAGATTGCCTGCATGAGAATATAGCTGTATATGATAAGGATGGAGAATTGCATTATGATCTTGCTTCCGCCTTTATAAAGAGCATCCGCGGGTCCGACCCCAATGCGGCGCTTTATTATATGTGCCGTATGCTCGATGGCGGAGAAGACCCTATCTTCATTGCACGCAGGCTTTGCTTAAGCGCTTCGGAAGATGTCGGTTTGGCCAATCCGAATGCGCTTCTTCTTGCCAACGCCACTTTTCAGGTAGTACACGAAATCGGCATGCCCGAAGCCCGTATCCCTCTTTCGGAATGCACCATTTATTTAGCTTCCTCCCCCAAAAGCAATTCCGCTTATATGGCTGTGGAAAAAGCCATGCAGGCAGCTAAAGATACCAAGACGGCCGCTGTGCCGCTATATATCAGGAACGCTCCCACAAAACTGATGAAGGATCTCGGATATGCCGACGGCTATAAATACGCCCACGATTATCCGGGCAACTTCGCAGGTCAAGAATTCATGCCCAAAGAGCTGGAAGGCACAGTGCTTTACGAGCCTCAGAAAAATAGGCACGAAGATACTCTTAAAGCTTATCTAAGCGCCTGTTGGCCAAAATATTACACTAAGAAATAAGTTCCGCTCAGTCTTACAAATTCCTTTTCGGATTTTTGGGGAACCATCCCCTTTCTACTCGCTTTTTTTGCTCGAAAAGCTCGAAAATCGCCCATAGAAAACTTGCTCCGGTAACGCCTAAAAGCGCCGAAAGAAAAATTTTTTCAACAAATAACGCAAGCACAAGGAAGGCCAACCCGCATAGCAGGAATATCCACCAGAGCCGTGTGCCGAAGTGATATTCGGCTTTAATGACTATAGGATGAAAAAGTCCTATTATGCAAAAGGTGCAAATCGCTAAAATTATTCCGCTAAAATTCATTACAGAACGTTCAAATATTTCTCAACCGGAAGGCCTTTGTAGGGATCTTTCGCATCTTTATTCAAGAGCATGAAATTATAAACCCCGTCCATGGCTTTCCGGGTGCTATGCTTAAGGCTTTCACCTTTCATCAGATAGCCTATCAATACGGCTGAAAAGACATCGCCAGTGCCGGAAAAGAATAGGGGCAATTCCTCATAATAAAGCAGGAACTTTTCGCCGGTGGCGGCTTTATGACCTGCTACTGCATTCCTGCCATCCACTTTAGCGCTGGTAATCACAACAGATTTTGCCCCCATCTCCCTTATGGCATCCACAATTTCAAAGATTCCTTTCTCACTTACACCCTCTTCTTTATAAGGAATGCCCGTCAGCAGACATGCCTCGGTATAATTGGGATAACAGAGATCGGCCACGCTTAGCATTTTGCGCATGCTCCTCACTACCATATCGGTATCAAGCCCATCATAAAACTCTCCGCAGTCGCCCATTACGGGGTCTACAAAGATGCTTGCCCCCTTGGCGGCCTGAGCTGCACAGAATTGCGAAATAAGTTCGGCCTGCTCCTCTGATGGAATGAAGCCCGTAGCTATTGCATCAAAGCCAAAGCCGAGTTTTTCCCAAATCGGGAAAGCTTCCCGAAGATAGCCGGTGGTGTCGAGAATGGCGTATTTACCGTAGCCGAAATTGTTGGAAACCAAACAAGTAGGCAAACTGCTTGTGGAAAAGCCCATATAGGCAAGTATAGGCATCATGGCAGATGAAGCAATGTTGCCCATGCCCACCGAGTCGCTGATGATAAGGATGTTTTTCATGTTTTTAAAAAGGATAGCCCACGCCGAAGTGCCAAGCATTGTTGCCCTTTATCCAGCTGCGGGGGTTGATAAGCCGTGAGCCTTCCTTAAGAGAGGGGTCGTAGACCTGCATACCGAAGTCTACGCGGATTAATATGAATTGAAGGTTCAGTCTGAGGCCCATACCCCAGTCTGCGGCAATAGTCTTGTAAAAGTCTTTTATACGGAATGCGCCATCTGAGTTATCGTCCGTAAGATTCCAAACATTACCCACATCGGAGAATAAAACCCCTTCCAAGCGCATAGTCCCGTTTTTTAAGCGGAAGAGCGAAAATCTGTATTCCATATTTGCTTCTAATTTGAGGTCTCCTGTCTGGCTGGGGATTATAAAGGTTTCGCTTGGAGCCTCCCCGCCCGGACCTAATGCCCGTGCCTGCCAGCCTCGCATACTGGATGCTCCGCCTGCATAGAAGCGCTTTTCGAATGGCAGCATGGTGCTGTTGCCGTAGGCATAACCCGCTCCGGCCAAAAGTCTTACTGCAATGCCCTGATTATTGTCAGGACCATAGCTCCAGTTCCTGCCCCAGGAGTATTCCCCGCGTACGTATTGCGAATACGGAGAGCCTAAAAGATAGGCCTGTCCGTTAGAATTTTGAGGCATCCATTTTTTGAAGAGGCTCAGGGAATTGCCGGAAAGGTCCAAAGATATCCGGCGGAACATATATGAGCCTTGCGGCACGATGTCAGAGCTGGAGTTATAATAAAAGTTCACCCCTATGCCGGCATCGAGATGGTCTTGATAAGAGTATTTTATAAAAGGATTATTATTGAGTGAGGTTGCAAATTTGGGGTCGAGGTTGAAGAGCCTGACGAAATTCACCCTGAGAGGATGAATTTGATAAGATG
>JAAZIW010000016.1 GCA_012800665.1 Rikenellaceae bacterium | reverse complement strand
TTCTTTTCGGTATTTACCGAGGCGAAGGCATCTTCCTCAGGAGCCTCGAAGCCGGTTTGCAATTCCCGCTGCAATCGGGCGGCATCTTCATAGAGTTCGCGCGCATCCTCGGGGGAGTTGCGGTCGTCTTTAAGCGCCGAGCGGTCCACCGCCACATTATGTACGTATTCATAGCCCCCACCGGAAACGGAAAGAAGTTCGTTCAGGCGGTCGTTCACGCTTTGCTCGAACTCCAAGCGCCTTTGAAGCTTTTCCAATTGCTCAACCTTAGTGAAGTCGAGAATAAAAGTATTTTCTTTGTATATTTCAGTCCCAAGCCGCCCTGCAAGTAAAATAATCAACACCACCAAATGCACAATCAAGGTGATGTATAATCCTGCGCGGTCCTCCTTGGGGAGCCGTTTCATTTTTCGGTATCCTTCTTTTTACTCTCGCGGAGAGCCTTTTCAATCGTGTTCACTATCACGCTGATGCCAACCTTGTTGTGGCCGCCTTGCGGGATAATGATGTCAGCGAAGCGTTTGCTCGGCTCAATAAACTGAAGGTACATCGGCTTTACGGTGCGGGAGTATCTTTCTATCACCCACTCTACATTTTTGCCGCGTTCGCGAATATCCCTGGCCATCACCCTCATAAGACGGTCGTCATCATCTGCATCCACAAAAATCTTTATATCCATCTGGTCGCGAAGCTTTTTGCAGGTGAAAATCAGTATGCCTTCTATGATGATTACGTCCGCCGGAGTCACCGTTGTGGTTTCGTTTTTGGAGCGGGAGCATGAGATGTAAGAATAGATGGGCTGCTGTATGGTTTTGCCTTGTTTGAGGTCGGACAGTTGCTTACACAAGAGGTCCCAATCTATGGCATCGGGATGGTCGAAGTTTTGATTGCGCTTTTCCTCATCGCTGAGGTCGCTTGAGTCTTTGTAGTAGGCATCCTGAGGGATGATTACCACTTTTTCTTTCAAATGGCCTGTAATTGCTTGAACAACAGTGGTTTTTCCTGAACCGGAACCACCGGCTATACCGATTACCAACATATTTTAGAATTCTGCGTTTTTAGGGGTTCTTGGGAAGGGGATGACATCGCGGATGTTCTGCATGCCGGTAACAAACAGCAGAAGTCTTTCGAAGCCGAGCCCGAAGCCGCTGTGCGGGCAGGTGCCGAAGCGGCGGGTGTCGAGATACCACTCCAAGGTGCGGTGACTCATATTCATTTCGTCCATTCGTTTCAACAGCTTTTCGTATGAAGCCTCGCGCTCGCTTCCGCCTATGATTTCTCCGATTTTAGGGAAGAGGATGTCCATGGCGCGCACCGTTTTGCCGTCTTCATTGAGCTTCATGTAAAAAGCCTTGATTTCTTTGGGATAGTCGATGAGGATGACCGGCTTGCCGAAATGCTGTTCGACAAGGAATCTTTCGTGCTCGCTCTGGAGGTCCATGCCCCACGAAATAAGCATTTCGAATTGATGGCCTCCGGCTACGGCATCTTCCAAAATCTTTATGGCCTCTGTGTAGGTGAGGCGTACGAATTCGGTATTCACTACGCTTTGCAATCTTTCTATCAGACCATTGTCATAGCGGTCATTCAAGAATTTGACATCTTCGTAGCAATTGTCCAAGGCATATTTTACAAGACTCTTTATAAAGTCTTCGGAAAGGTCCATATTGTCTTTCAAATCGTAAAAGGCCATTTCCGGCTCTATCATCCAGAATTCGGCAAGATGCCTGGGGGTATTGGAGTTTTCCGCCCTGAAGGTGGGACCGAAGGTGTAGATTTCGCCCAAGGCAGTGGCTCCGAGCTCGCCTTCCAATTGACCGCTTACCGTAAGTGAGGTATGCCGGCCGAAGAAGTCCTTGCTGTAATCGGGCTCTCCCTTCTTGTTCTTGGGCACATTGTCCAAGGGGAGGGTGGTCACCTGAAACATATTGCCGGCGCCCTCCGCATCGGCGGCGGTAATAATGGGAGTATGCAGATATACGAAGCCCTTGCTGTGAAAGTATTCATGTATGGCAAAGGCCATTTGGCTGCGGATTCGAAGAATGGCGCCAAAGGTATTGGTGCGCGGGCGCATATGAGCGACCGTGCGCAGATACTCGAAACTGGTGTCTTTCTTTTGAAGAGGAAAGCGTACGGGGTCGCATTCCCCATAGATTTCTATATGGTCGGCGCTTATCTCCACCGCCTGCCCGCTGCCGGGGGACTCTACAAGTTTCCCTTTCACGGCTATGCATGCGCCTGTAGTGATTTTTGAGAGGATTTCGGGATCTATTGCCGCTTTGTCCACCACTATCTGGATATTATTTATGGTGGAGCCGTCATTCAGGGCAATGAAGGCAATCTCTTTATTTCCTCTTTTGGTGCGGACCCATCCCTTGGCAAGCACTTCCTGTCCGGGAGCCATAGTCAGCAAATCTTTTACTTTATTGCGGATCATCTTCTTACATTATTTTAAAAAGCAGCCCTCATAAAGGGGGCTGCTCTATAGGGAGGGACTCAAATTAATCTTGAGTCCTTGTTGCAGAATACATTATCTTGAGCGCAGAGCAGCGTCTGAGCTCTTGCTTGATGTCGGTAATGATACCCATACGGGTGTTTTGGTCAGCTTTGATGCACACCGTCATAAATGCACGGTCGGCCTCGCTCATGCTCTCGCGCTCTGCAGCCACAAAGTCACGAATGTCTTTGGTGGTTCTGAAAGAGTCGTTGAGCTGAATGCGGGTTTCGTTTCCGTACTGCGCCTGAAGGCTGCGGATAGGTGTGCCAACGTTGATATAGGAGGAAAGGTCCTTGCGCTCTAACTTTACAGCTTCTGAGGCGGAAGGAATCCTCACTTGAACTTTGTTCTCGGTACTGCGAAGCTGCGTGGTAACCATGAAGAAGAACAGGAACATGAAAACTATATCGGAAATTGATGATGTTTCCATCGCGGGAACTTCTTTTTTCCCCTCTTTTTTAAACATTGACATAATTTATCCTCCTATCTTCTTTTTTTGGTAACATCTTTGGGCTCAGCCTCAGAAATCTGCTGGGGTACCATAGCCTTGATGATGTCCTGTTGATCTTCGTTGAGAGCAAAGAAAGTCCTGCCGAACTCGGCCATTGCAGCTTCGTCGCGCAGCTCGTTAACCGCCTTTACAAGTTCGTTCTGAACTGCTATATAGGCCTGATAACTGGTGCCGCGGTCGTTCTGAAGTGAAATAACACCTTGGGAAACCAAGCGTTTTTCGCCAAGCCCCTTTATATCTTCCATTTTCTTTTCGGGAAGATTGGGCAGGTTGGTCGGGTTGGTAAGGAAAATCTTGATTTTATCTTTAAGCTGACTTACATCTATGGGCTCTGTGCCGGCAAATAAAGCATCTTGCGAGTTAATTCTTACAAGAATGATATTGCGACGATTAACCTTCTGCTCCTGTGCTTTTTGATTTTCATCGGGCATAGGAGGCAGACGACGGCTGAGACCTGTATGAGACCCCATGGTTGATGTCATGAGGAAGTAGCACAACAGCAGGAATGCGATATCGGCCGTCGAGGATGTATTTAAACCGGGTGTAGATCTTTTTCCCATGGATGTTAAGCTTTTCTATTTTTTATAGCGATGCGTACTTCTCCTACTATTATGGCGATTACTGCCACAGCGGAGAGAATGTAAGCAAGATATAAAACAGTATCAGTAAGTTTGAGAGTGCCAGCGCTCGGTTGCTCGGTAAGGAGCCCCTGAGCCGGTGTTCCGGGTGCAATCAGGTACACCACGAAGCATATGGCTGCGATTATCAACAATGAGATCCCAAGGCGCAAAAGGCTCTTTGGGTCATGCATTCCGCCTATCACAACTCCCACAACAATGGCAAGCAGGGCAAGTACCACCATTATATATGCGAAGTTGAGAATGGATTCAGAGGCGAGCGCATTGTTTGCCATCCAGTCTCCCAAGAAGCCCCAGAACACAATGCCCACGCCAATGACTGTAAGAACAATCATCAGCCAGGTGAATATTTTGTTGTAATTCTTCATTACTTAATCCCTTTCGATGATTAAATTACTTTTTCTTTTCTTCGTATTTGGTAAGAATGTCCATCAGGCTGATGGAGCCGTCTTCCATGTCGATTGTAAGATTTTCTATTCTGGAAAGTATATAGTTATAGAATACCTGCAGAATCATGGCGACGATAAGACCAGCCACAGTGGTGATAAGAGCCACCTTCATACCGCCTGCAACAATGTTGGGGGAGATGTCGCCGGCTTTCTGGATGTCGTCAAATGCCATAACCATACCTATAACGGTTCCGAGGAATCCTAAAGACGGAGCAAGTGCTATGAAGAGGGCAATCCAGCTGAGACCGTTCTCCATAAGGCTCGACTGAACTGAGCCGTAGGAAATAATGGTTTTTTCCACTACATCGAGGCCTTGGTCATAACGCAGAAGACCTTGATAGAAGATGCTGGCAACAGGACCGCGGGTTTCACGGCAAACTGTTTTGGCTTCCTCTATGCTTCCCTTCTTAAGAGCGGCATCTATCTTTTCGAGAAGAGCCTGGGTATTGGTCTTGGAGAATGAGAGATAGAGAATTCTCTCGATTGAGAAAGCAAGGCCAATGATAAGACAAAGCACGATAAGGGCCATAAAGCCGGGGCCGCCTTCGATGAATTTTGTTTTGATAGCCTGAGTAAGGGGCACCTCTACGGGTCCTTCTTCGGCAATTGGTGCGGCTTCTGCCACTTGTTCTGTAGCTTCCTCTGCAGGAACTTCAGCGTCCTGAGCGAATGCAATGTTAGCAGTGAAAGCCATAGTGGCCAGAGCTGCAAGAATCATGAAAAACTTTTTCATAACTGTTTTTTTGGTGATTGATTAGTTAAAATTTATTATAAAATATTTCGTTTCTATAAAATCGTTGCAATTTAGTAAAAAAAAACCATACAACAAGTTTTATTTAGATATTTCTCCTCTAAGATTTTTCTTCAAAAGACTTTTAACCTTGTCATTGTCAGAGTATTTGCCCATAAGAAAGAAAAGTTTTGCGAGTGCGGCTTCACCGGTTATGTCGTATCCGCTCTCCACTCCGGCATCTTTCAGGGCCTTTCCGTTGGAGTAGAGGTCCATATTCACCTCCCCTGCAAGGCATTGGGTCACATTGAGCAGGATTTTGCCGCATTGGGAGGATTCGCGCACTATATCGAGGAACCAGGGCTTGCTCATGGCATTGCCCGAGCCGTAGGTTTCTAAAATGACGGCTCTTATTCCCTCGCCTAACAATACGTTACGCGCCACCTGTTCGGTGATTCCGGGATGGATTTTAAGTACGGCCACGCGGGTATCCAAGTTTGTATGTATCTGCAAAGGTCTTTCTAAAAGCGAGGGGTAGTGGATAGCGTGTTCGTGATATCGGATATTTATTCCTGCATCCGCCAGAATCGGATAATTGGGGGAGCTGAATGCGTCGAAGCTGCTGGAATTCACCTTGGTGGAGCGGTTGCCTCTGAGTAATCGGGAGTCAAAGAAAATGCATACTTCGGGTACAATTGCTCGGGAGTGAATGTTTTTTGCGCTTGCTATTTCAACTGCTGATATGAGGTTTTCCCTGCCGTCAGTGCGAAGCAGCCCTATCGGGAGTTGACTGCCTGTAAATACAACCGGCTTACTCAAATGATCCAGCATGAAACTCAGCATACTGGCGCTGTAGGCCATAGTGTCGGTGCCGTGAAGGATTATAAAACCGTCGTAGCGTTCGTATTTTTCTTGTATGAGTTCAGCTATCTTCACCCAAATAGAGGGTTCTATATCCGAAGAGTCTATGGGGGGCTCGAAAGTGTAGGAATCTATTTTGGATGAGAACTTGCGCAGTTCAGGCACTTCCTGAAGAATCTGACTGAAGTCGAATGGCGACAGTGAACCGGTTTTCGGGTTCTCTTTCATTCCTATTGTGCCTCCTGTATAGATAATAAGGATGCTGGACTTTTCGAAGGGGTTTCTCATAAGGAAAATAGTTTTATGGCGTTATTTGTGGTTGTTTCTTTTATGGTTTCAAGAGGCAGTTCTTTTATCTCTGCCACCTTGGCGGCTATTAAGGGGATATTGGCGCTTTCGTTGCGGGTGCCTCTCAGCGGCATGGGCGCCAAGTAGGGGGCATCCGTCTCCAAAACTATCTTTTCGAGGGGAACCTCCCTTACAACTTTGGGCAAGGATTTGGCATTTTTGAATGTCACCACCCCTCCCACGCCTATGCTCCAATCGCCGTAGCGGTTCAGTTCGCGCCAGGTTTCAAAGCTGCCCGAATAAGCGTGCAGATTGCCCCTCAATTGCAGCCGGGCGCAATCCTTGACTAATTTTACAAAGTCTTCTATGGCATCCCTCAAATGAACATTCACAGGCAAATCCCATTTAGCGGCAAGCTCGAATTGTATGCGCAGCGCTTCTTTCTGCTGCTCCGCAAAAGTCGTGTCCCAATAATAATCCAAGCCTATCTCTCCGATTGCCACCGGCTTTTTGGGCAGCCAGCTTTCCAATTGCGACAATTCCTCCTGCCAATTTTCCTTGATATCCTGGGGATGGAGTCCTAACATGGGATAGACCACACCCTTATGCCGCTCACACAGCTCGAATCTCGCCGCCCTTTCGGCGCTAGAGGTATCCGCTTCGAGCATTTTGCCTACACCATTTGCAAGGGCTCGCGAAATGACGGCCTCTTCTTCACCCGAAAAAGCCTCATCAATGATATGGGTATGCGTATCTATGTACATGAACTGCAAAGTTAGGCATTTTTTGCATTGATTGTACAACGTCCGAGAAGGTCTATATCTATAATTCCATCGCTTTCCAAGGTGGCGGCCATACCGACAAGCACCGAATAGGGTTTGCCTAACTTAGTGCAGAGTTCGCCAAGCGTTATTCCGCGCTGCTTTTTTATTTCCTGTACAAGTTGAAGAAAGAGAGAACGCTTGTCTTCGGGTACTTTTTTATAGATTTTACCCACCCATTCCAGCAGGTCGCTTCTTTTCCGGAGATTATAATTGCCTAAGCCCATTTGTCTACAGGCATCTGCCAAATTCACTATCGGTTCCGCTATTTTTTCCACTAAAAGCAGATTGCAGCCCTGCGAGCGTATGTCGTCTATGCGTCCGGGAAGGGCGAATACATCCCGTCCGTAATCCGATGCAAGCCTGGCGGTTATCAGGCCTCCTCCGCGGATTTTGCTCTCTATGAGAAGGGTGGCTCTGCTCAAGCCGGCGATTATCCGATTGCGCCTGAGGAATGTAAATGCCATAGGGCCGGTGCCGGGAGGATAATCGGTAATCAGAGCGCAGCCGGGAGAGGATGCGATTTTCCTCGCGGCAGGGCGGTGGGCAGAGGGGTAAACAGAGTTTATTCCATTAGGGAGTACCGCGATTGTGGGCAGACCGTAGTGAAGAGCCGCAGAGTGAGCCGTAATATCCACCCCGAAAGCAAGGCCGCTTACAATAACGGGCTTTTGCGGAGCATAGCTCAGCGCTTCCACTATTTTTATGCACCATTCTTTACCGTAGGAAGACATATCCCTCGTGCCCACTATGCTTATAAAGGGAGCGTCATTAAAGACTTCATCAGGCGGGGAAGAGCTCTTGTAATAGATGCCTGCCGGAGGGTCTTCGCATTCTTTGAGGAGTTTGGGATAGGCCGGATGGGAATAAGGAAGAAAGCCGCATCCCTTTTCTTTGAGTTCTTCCAATTCCCGGCTTGAATTTTCCAAAAGCTCATCGGAAAGAGAGCCGGCATATTTGCTGTAGGGGCCTGTCAGGGCATTTCTTTCTTTAGGGCTGAGGTCAAATACCGCAGAGGCGGAGCCGAGCTCCTGCACTATTCTCAGGGCGATTTTGGGCTCATAGCCGAAGATATGGTTGAGGGCGCATGCCGCCGCCTTTTCTTTATTATCCATACCTCAAATATAAGGGCGGCATAAACAAGAATCTGCGGGAGTAAAATTATTTCCCGCAGATTTTTATGTTTTCGTATTTTCTTAAAATTTATCCGGACAGATTAGTACGAAAAACCGGCCTGCTTAAATAAAACCGGCTTAAACAATAAGCAGTGCATCACCGTAAGGACCGAAGCGGTAGTTTTCCTCCAAGGCTACCTCGTAGGCGCGCTTCACATTCTTATAGCCGCCGAAAGCCGCTTCGCACATGAGCATGGTGCTTCCGGGCAGATGGAAATTGCTCACGAAGGCATCTGCAATGCTGAATTGATAGGGCGGGAATATGAACTTGTTGGTCCACATATCGGTGG
>JAAZIW010000154.1 GCA_012800665.1 Rikenellaceae bacterium | reverse complement strand
GCATTTCGAAAAGCAGCTCGTCCAACTTCCATTTTTCGCCGGAGGGGCCGTGTCCGTAAGCCGGGGGGTCGAGTATTATGCCATCGTATAAACGCCCGCGCTTGGCTTCGCGCTTTACGAATTTCATTGCGTCTTCTATAACCCAGCGGATATCGCTAAGGCCTGTGGCTTCCATATTTTCGCGTGCCCAGCTAACTACCTGCCTTACGGAATCGAGATGGGTTACATCTGCGCCCGCCGCTCTTGCCGCTAAAGATGCTCCGCCGGTGTAGGCGAAAAGGTTCAAGACTTTCTGCTGGTCTGTTGCGACAGGCGAAAATCTGTCCGCTGCGGCTTGCGGGCGTCCTGCTAACTGTTGTGCAAAAGATTGTTCGCCTTTCGCCGGCTTGCCCAAATCGCCCTGTTGCAAAGCACCCGAACCATTTTGTTGCAAACCTCCTCTTGCACCCTTCGACAGAGAATTCCTGAAAATATATTCCCAATTCGGCGCCTGTTCGGGGAATATTCCCACATGCTTGAATGCGGTAAGCCCCAACCTCATCTGCAATTCAAAGCCATCTCCCGGATACCCAATAAACCACCTATCCGGCATCTCTTTTATCTTCTCCCAAATGCCACTGTCTTCTTTACCAGGCTTGCCCAAACCGGTTCCGGGCTTAAAACGCACCGATGCCAATCTCTGCCACTCCCTTTTGCTCATCGAAGGCTCCCATAGAGCTTTCGGCTCCGGCCTTATTGCTGTATAGCGGCCAAAACGTTCTAATTTCATGCCGTTGCCGCTGTCCAATAAGCTATAATCTTTCCATTCTTGCTTTGGGAACTCTACCATCTGATAAAAAATTTAGAATAAAAACGCCCTGCTTATCCGACACAACTGCAAAGATATGTAGAATTTTGCTAAATTTGCGGTCTTGAAATCAAAACAAAATCATATTATGCGACAGCACATAGACAGTTACAACTTTACCGGAAAAAAGGCCATTGTTCGCGTAGACTTCAATGTCCCCTTGGATGAAAACTTCAACATCACCGACGATACCCGCATCCGCCGCGCCATGCCCACCCTAAAAAAGGTGCTTGCAAGCGGAGGCAGCGTTATTATAATGAGCCATCTCGGCAGACCTAAAAAAGTGGATCCCAAATTCTCGCTGAAGCATATTGTTAAGCATGTTTCCGATTGCCTCGGAGTTCCTGTGAAATTCGCACCCGATTGCCAGAAAGCAGATGAAGAAGCCAAGGCGCTGAAGCCGGGAGAGGCTCTTCTGCTCGAAAACCTCCGCTATTATGCTGAGGAAGAAGGCAAGCCCCGCGGATTGGCCGAAGATGCCTCTGAAGAGGAAGTTGCAGCGGCTAAAAAGGCAGTTAAGGAAAGCCAGAAGGCATTCACGGCAAAATTGGCAAGCTATGCCGACTGCTATATCAATGATGCCTTCGGTACAGCGCACCGCGCACATGCATCCACTGCCTTTATTGCCAAGTATTTCCCCAACGACAAAATGTTCGGCTACCTTATGGAAGGCGAAATCGAGGCTATAGATAATGTGCTCAAGAATGCCAAGAGGCCCTTTACTGCAATCATCGGCGGAGCCAAAGTGTCCTCCAAACTCGGTGTGCTCGAAAATCTACTTCCAATTGTGGACAATATGATTCTGGGTGGCGGTATAGGTTACACCTTCGTTAAAGCGCAGGGCGGAAAAATCGGAGAATCCTTGCATGAGGAAGAATTGATTCCGAAGGCAAAGGAGATACTTGCAAAAGCGAAAGAGCTCGGCACAAATATTTATCTTGCCCCGCAAACGCTGATTGTCCAAACATTCGACAATGATGCGCCCTCCAAGCTTGTACCCACAATTGAAATTCCGGACGACTGGGAAGGCGTGGACTGCGGCCCCGAAAGTTCCAAGTTCTGGCGCGAAGTTATTTTGAATTCAAAAACCGTTCTTTGGAATGGACCGGTAGGCGTATTTGAAATGCCCAATTTTGCCAGAGGCACGCTTGCCATAGCACAAGACTTGGCGGATGCCTCGGCTGCCGGCGCTTACACTTTAGTGGGTGGCGGCGACAGCGTTGCAGCCGTTACTCAGATGGGTTTTGCAGATAAGGTAAGTTATGTGAGCACCGGCGGCGGCGCCATGCTCGAAGCCATGGAGGGCAAAATCCTGCCCGGCGTTGCCGCTATTATGGAATAGAGCTTTGCGAAGATCCGGAGTCCCGGCAAGCTTTGCAGATGTCTATATTTATATCAGTTGCATTTAGATCTTGAATTTGTCGCTCTCCCAAAGCGAGCGTAAAATGTAACTCGCTGACTGTCAGCGAAATCCTTAAAGAACACCCGAAAATTTGGCTGACCTTGTTTTATGATCTGCCTCATTATCAGCACTTTCCATTTTACGCTCGAAATTTCGTCCAAAAAAAAGTTGAGCGGAAGTCTTTTATAGCGGAAGTCTTTTATATAGAAATAAACCCCGAACGGTATTTGTTCGAGCTTGCGGAACAACAAAACCGACGCTGAATTATTTCAGCGGCTTTGCATAATTGGCAGATACGGTTTTGGGATGCTTGCGTAATTGGAGGGTTCGTGGACGAAGTTAGTGAAAGCAACCCTTTTGGAGTGATTATTTCAGCGGTTTTGCGTAATTGGTTGGTGCGGCTTTGGGACGCTTGCCGGGTTGCGGCGGATTGGCCCAGGAAGAGGCCTTGCGCTTGTATGCAATTATTAGAATTACAATTCCTGCGATTATGAATGGAACACTCAGCCATTGACCCATATCCAATGTCATGGCGCTCTCGAATTCCACCTGCGGCTCCTTTACGAATTCTATGAGGAACCTCATGCCGAAGCAGCCGATGAGAAACCAACCGAAGTAAAAGCCGCGGGGGGTTTTGTCTATCCGCTTCCAATAGAACCAGAGCAAAATAAGGCCGAGAATCAAATACGACAGGGCCTCGTAGATTTGGGTGGGGTGTTTCGGCTCGGTTTCTCCGCGCAAAGTAAAGATGAATCCCCAAGGCAGCGAGGTTACATTACCGTAAATTTCGGAATTGAACAGATTGCCGATGCGGATAAGACAGCCCGCAAAGGCCACTGCTATACAGAGCCTGTCCATTATCCAAAAGAAATCAAAGCCATTCTGCTTACCGTAACGCTTTGTAAACCACAACATTCCAATCAGCAAGGCAATGGCGCCTCCATGCGAGGCGAGGCCGCCCTTCCACATCATGAATATCTCCAAAAATCCTTTCCAGGAGCCGAAGTAATAGTCGGGCTGGTAAAAAATGCAATGCCCTAACCTTGCTCCTATTATGGTGCAGAGAAATAAGGTGAAAAGCAGCTGGTCCATAAGTTCGGTTGAGACCTTTTCACGGGTGAAAAACCATTTGAAAAGATACCAGCCGAGTATAAAACCTGAAAGGAAAAGCAGGGTGTACCAGCGTAATCCAAACGATCCGATATGGAAAATCACCGGATTTACATTCCAATGTATAACAAGCAAATCAAACATGAAAGCAAAGATAATACTATTTTTCCATCCAAGAGAGGAAATCATCCACGCGAGCGCGCGAAACCTCCAATTCCCCCTTGGGCTCTGTTTCCAAACGCAACCTGCTGCCGCTTAACTTTATAATGCTTTTTATGGAATTCTTTGCAATGATGCAGCTGCGCGAAATCCTGAAAAAGGCCTCGGGATTCAATTGTGCTTCGGCTTCATCGAGCGAGGGATTAATTATATAGCGCATGCCGCTACGCAGCATTACATACGAGGATTTGCTTACCGATTCAAACCAGGCAATATCGCTCACATTCACAGGCATGATTCTGTCGTTTATGCGAATCATATAGCGCTCGCGGTACAAGGGCTTTCCGGAAAGGGCGTCGAGAATCTTGTCAATATTGGAATGATCTTTGGCATCGCGGCAGCGCTGAATTGCTCTGGAAAGCATAGGGAGGTCGATGGGTTTAAGCAGATAATCGACGGAATTCACCTCGAAGGCCTTGACCGCATAATTGTCGTAGGCCGTTGTCATCACCACAAAAGCATCTATCTTTATCTGACGGAAAATCTCGAAGCTGTTGCCGTCCTCCAATTCCACATCCATAAAAACAATATCGCAGGAATGCGAACTCAACCATTCCACCGCCGCCTTTACCGAGCCCGCCGCCCCCAAGATTTCTATATCCGGGAAATTCTCATTCAACAGACGTTTCAAAATGCGTCTTGCCGCAGGCTCGTCTTCTATTATAAATGCTCTCATGATTAAAACTTAGCGTTTACAAAATTCCGGATTTAAACATTTGTGCGAAATTCATGATTCAAGCTTCAAAGGAATTAAAGTTTTATAACAGGGGCAATTTAACCTTGAAACTCTTTTTGCTTTGCTCTACCTCGGTGGCGCTGCTGCCTTGCGCGAGATATTGCTGCTTTATGTATTTGAGGCCTAAGTTTGTGGATTCCACCTCACTGAGCTTGGGGGCCAAAGCGTTTTCAACCGTAACAAATGAGCCATCTGAACTTATGGATATTTCCAACGGTTTTTCCTTGCTCATGGAATTGTGTTTTATTGCATTCTCTATACAAAGTTGTACGGAGCAGGGCACCACATAATAGCTCATATCTTCTTCCCTAACCGAAATATTAAACACCAAAGCATCCTGCCAGCGCATTTTCACAAGCGAGCCATACATTTTTGAATATTCCAATTCTTCTCTGAGCGTCACCACATCTTCTTCTTCGTTACGAAGCATATAGCGGTAAAGACCGGAAAGTTGGTGGATGAAGCGGCTGGCATCTTCTTTCGAGCCCTCATGCACCAGCGAATCGAGTGCGTTGAGGCTGTTGAAGAGAAAATGGGGGTTTACCTGTTGTTTTAAAAGAAGATATTGATAGTGGGCTTTATTGGCTTTTTCCCGTTCGATTTGCAGTTTCCTTCGGGCGGTAAGAGCTATATTGGCTATATATACAAAGGAGAAGATGGCGGCGTTGGCTACAAGCGAAACAGCTGTGAGCAGCATGAAGCGCTCGGCGGAGAGACCCAGCTTGAAGCTGAAGGGCAGTCCGGTTCCCACAAAGAGGGCGGACAGCAAGCTGACGGAAATAAAATAGATGGCGTAGCTGAGGATTTTGCCGGAAGGGGAGAGGTTGTTGTCTTCTCGCTTGATGTAGATTATAAAGAAGATGCTGGCAGCCAGAATAATCAACATCATAAGGGGATTGTGCAAGAAGTCCTGTATTGCCTTAAGGCCCTCGTTGGAGCCTGAGGGGGTGGAGAAGATGAGATTGATGAAGACCCTTATCATATACACCACCACAACTGCGATTATGAGCCAACCCATTTGGATGTTGCGTTCTTCTTCGGAAAGCTCCTGTGCGGCATCTTTATGACGGCCGGTGAATCCCAATATACTCCAGCCGAGGATTTCAGTGGTGGCAGCAGTGGACAGGCCGTGAACTACAGCCATATTATCTATAACAAGTCCTATGGCCCATGCAATCATCATCCCGAACAAATAACCGAACAAATTTGCCAGCACTATGGCAATGACTGTCAATTCCACCCCTACATTGCCCCTAAGGCAAATGAACAGGACAAGGGTTATGGTCAGCACTGTAAGCAGAAGAGAGTCGTCCGCATTCATCAGGCCGCAAATAAGAGAGGCGAGGAGATGCAGCAGAGCAAAAATGTGTATGAGCCAATGAGTTTTCAGTTTCATGTCCGACTGCTAAGATACAAATTCGTCGCAATATTTCTACCGCTCGTCTGTATTTTTTTACCATTCGTCTCAATAGATTTTCGGGGAATGTCCTATATAAGTATCTTGCATAACTTTTTGTCACTAAGACTGATGAGAAAAAAACCAAAATTAAGTTTCTGGCAGATTTGGAATTTGAGCTTCGGATTTCTCGGAGTTCAAATCGGGTACAGCCTGCAGAACTCTAACACGTCCAGCATCCTTCAGGTATTCGGGGCAGATTTGAGCAGCCTCAGTTATTTTTGGCTCATGGCTCCGATTGCCGGGTTAGTGGTACAGCCCATTGTAGGAATGTTCTCCGATAACACTTGGAGCAAAAGACTTGGACGTCGTAAGCCTTACATTCTTTTTGGAGCCATCATATCGGCAATTGCGCTGGTATTGATGCCCAATTGTAACAAGTTGTTGGCTTTTGCGCCCTTGGTTATGGGCGCCCTTGTCTTTCTGTTCATGGACTTGTCGTTCAACATTACCATGCAGCCTTTCAGAGCGCTCGTAACGGATATGCTGGATGATAGCCAGAAAACGGAAGGATTCGTCATTCAGACATTTCTCATCAATCTTGGCAGCATTATCGGTGCACTCCTACCCCTTATTATGACTTGGATAGGAGTGTCCGATTCTGCTCCTCAAGGCGACGTCGCCGCGCACATCGCTTGGTCGTACTATGCAGGTGCGGCCATTCTCCTTGCCACAGTACTGGTTACAATCTTCACGGTAAAGGAATATCCTCCCAAGGAGTTTGCCGAGTACAGTGGTGCATCTGAGCAGGAGGCCGCCCGGCCCGAAGAGAAAAAATCTTTTTGGCAATTGCTAAAAACCGTACCTAAAACCATGCTTGAGCTTGGTGTGGTACAGTTCTTCAGCTGGGCGGCTCTCTTCCTCATGTGGAATTACCTGAAACCGCTTATCACCCGCAGCTTTATAGTCGGGGATACGATTAATCTTGGGGCGGCCCAAACCTGGACCGGCGTTCTCAATGCAGTTTATCCTATCAGCGCTTGTATAGCATCGCTGCTCATGACACGCCTTTCAAACAAATTCGGCAGCAAGCCGGTTTATTCCGCCACCCTCCTTTGCGGCGCAATAGGCTTCATCTGGCTCGGTTTCGCACATAACCAGTACGAGCAGATGATACCTATGTTATTTATAGGTATAGCTTGGGCAGGCATTCTTGCAATGCCCTACAGTATATTGTCTAAGGCCATCGACGGCCGCGCTTCCGGAACCTATATGGGAATATTCAATTTTACTGTGGTGATTCCACAGATTTGCATGGGCATTCTCGGTGGCGCAATGGTTTCCCTTATCAGGAATGCCGCTTTCGGCAAGGAGGCTTATATGGCGTTGGATGGCGCTGCGAAAGCTGCTGCCGACAGCCGCATAGCTGCTTGCATCTTCATAATTGCAGGCGTCTTTATGCTTCTCGCCAGTTTATTTGTTGGAATTGTAAAAGAAAAGAACGCAACTAAATAAATATTTAAAGCATCTTAATTATATATGAAAAAAATTCTAAGCTTTTTAGCTTTAATCCTCCTCTCCTTCTCGCTTGCCGCTCAATCCGGCTATGAGATTAAAGGAACGGTGGTGGACGAGCTCGGGCCGGTTATCGGCGCGGCGGTTTTAGAGCAGGGCACAACAGTCGGTGTGCAAACAGACTTGGATGGAAACTTTTCGCTTACTGTTTCAAGCGCAAACGCCATCGTCGAAGTAAGTTGCATGGGTTACATTTCGCTTACCTTCAAAGCTTCCGAACTGCCTTCCACAATTATTCTTCAAGAAGACTCGCATCTTCTCGAAGACGTAGTGGTGATAGGCTATGGTTCTCAAAAGAAAAAGGAAGTGACGGGTGCAGTGGCATCCATCAAGCCGGAAGATTTCAATCCCGGCGTAAAGGCCAATCCCATTGGTTTGCTTCAGGGTAAAGTAGCGGGTCTTAACATTATCCGCACCACTTCTGACCCCACTCATACCGGGTTCAATGTTCAGATTCGCGGATTTTCCACCCTTGATAAGGGCGCGGGCACATCTCCCCTCTATATCGTTGACGGCATCCCCGTAAGCGGCATCGATCAGATAGCCCCCGACGAGATAGCCTCCATGGATGTTCTTAAAGACGGCTCTGCCGCCGCCATCTACGGTACACGCGGTACCAACGGAGTTATCATCATTACCACAAAACGCGGAGGCAACTTCTCCGACAAGGCCAAAACCCTCGTTGAATATGCCGGGTATGCAAGCGCATCGGTACGCAACGGCAAAACAGGAATGGCTACTCCCGAAGAGTTTGCGAATCTTGCTGAACTCTCCGGCGGAAAAGTGGTTCCCACACTTTATAAGGATGACGCTGGTAAAAGCTATGTTACCGATTGGACTGATGAACTCTCCCGTGATGTTGCTATTGCACACAATCACAATGTTGCAATAGTGGGCTCCGCATCCAATTTCAATTATCGCGCATCCCTCAATTATAAAGATGCGCAGGGTATAGCGAAGGTGAGCAATCGCAGGGAATATATAGCCAAGCTTGCCGCAGGGCAAAAAGCTCTTGACGGCTGGCTGGACATGCAGTACGACCTCTCTTACATGCATTATCGCAATGACTACAACTGCGGCGACTTCAAGCAGGCGGCCATAGTCAATCCTACATATCCGATATATGACGAGACCTCTGTCTCCGGCTATTTCATTCCTCAGGGAACAGGCCAGAGTAATCCTATTGAGGCAATGAATCAGAAGGAATCCTATGGCGACGGCAACTACTTCCGCGGAAGCGTAAAAGCCACGCTTAACATTAAGCCGATACAGGGCCTCAAAGTAAGCGCATTCGGAGCCATAGAGGAAGGCGACAATCACAGCTATTGGGCAAATAGGACCCTCGGCGGTGATGAGGCCGGTTCAGGCAAGGCGGGACGCAGTTCAAACACCAATTACAACCGCTTGTTCGAAGCCACCTCCGACTATGTTCGCAGCTTCGGAAAGCACAATGTTGCAGGCGTGTTCGGCTTCTCATGGCAGAACTTCTTTTATGACGGAGAATCCTTGAGCAATAAGGGCTTCCCGACCGAAAACATGAAGTATTATCAAATCG
>JAAZIW010000002.1 GCA_012800665.1 Rikenellaceae bacterium | reverse complement strand
TTGATCCATTTGTGTTTTTCGATTTGCCTTTCGCGACTCCCGTCGCTGCCGGCGATTATTTTAAAGTAAATATGTAAGTTATGGTGCCTTCCTGTAGAGGAGGGGCATCCGTTTTCATGTCAAAATGGGCTTTTAGAGCCACTGCGCGGGCAGCAGCCCAAAGTTTTGCGTTGGTAACCGTAGTGCCGTCCGCACCCGGCTCAGCCCTCTTCACGTGTCCGTATTGATCCACCCAGATTTTTACAACCACGGTTCCGCTTTCCTGCAAATTGTATGCTGGCTTGAAGAGTGTGCTCTTATTAACTTTTCTGCCTTTCAAATGGGCGTTTGGCACACCTTCAGCGCTTCCTTCTTTAGTATTGCCGTGCGCTTGGCCTGCTCTGTAAGTGGCAGAGGCCTCTTCGGCAGAGTGTGGGGTTGTGACGCTGTCTTTTGCCGACATTCCCGGGAAAGATGCTCTGGGGTCCAGTTTAGGCTCCTCCGGTTGCTCCGGTTCCGGCACATTCACATCGCCGAAGTCATCTGCCTTGGCGGCAGCGGTAAGATTTTGTGCGGTAGATTCAAAGGGGCTTTCACTGCGCTGCACTATCTCTATGGGGGCATCTTTATCCACATCTTCCCCCTCCGGTTCAGGCCCGTATGTAATCTCAAATTCCGGCTCGAAATCTTCTTCAAAACTAATCAGAAGGGTGCTTTCCTGCGGAGGCGGCCATAAATATTTTATACCTGTAAAGGAAACGAGAGCCAAAGCCCCCAAGTGGAGGCCTATGGTTAAGAGCAAACCCACAATCACTGCGTTACGCTCTTTTTCTGCTCGTGACCTTAGATATGGTTTCATTCGGGTTGTGTGGCGAGTATTACCTTATAATGATTTCGTTTAGCTATGTTCATCACTTGCACTATCTCTTTGATAGGCACGGATTCATCGGAATAAATACTGAAAGTAGGGTCGGCTTCATTTTGCAGAAGACCCACCAAGTTGTCTTCAATCCGGCTAAGAGGCTCGGCAATTTCGCTGCCGTTAATGTGAAAGGTATATTGGTCGTTTCCCCAATCCTTGATTGACACGCTTACAGTGGGATTTGCGTTCACTTGTCCTGTGCTTTTCGGCAGCAGCAGTTTCAATGCATTTGGGTTTACCAATGTGCTGGTAATCAAAAAGAAAATGAGCAGCAGAAACACCAAGTCGGACATGCTCGCCATCGAGGCATTTGCGTCTACCTTTGTTCTTCTCTTGATGGCCATTATTCTTTCTCTTTAGTAGTTTGTGCTGTTACTTCGGGCTCGTTAAGCACATCCATGAATTCTATGGTGGCATTTTCCAGGTCGAACACCACATCGGAAATGCGGTTTACCAAATAATTGTAGCCGAAGTAAGCGAGGATACCCACAATAAGGCCGCCCACGGTTGTAATCATGGCCTCATAGATGCCGCTGGAAAGCAGCGTTATATCGATATTGTTGCCGGCGTTGGCCATATTGAAGAAGGCCCTTACCATGCCGGACACGGTTCCCAAAAAACCTATCATGGGAGCGCCGCCTGCGATTGTGGCGAGGAGAGGAAGACCCTTTTCGAGCCTTGCAACCTCTAAATTGGCAATGTTCTCGATTGAGCTTTGGATGTCTGCCAAAGGCCTGCCGATGCGCTCAATTCCTTTTTCAACCAAACGGGCGACAGGAGTGTCGAATTTGCCGCAATAAGTGATGGCGCTTTTGATTTTGCCGTCGTGGATGTAGTCTTTCACATCATCCAGGAAGTTCTTGTCCACTTTGGAGGCCCTG
>JAAZIW010000153.1 GCA_012800665.1 Rikenellaceae bacterium | reverse complement strand
TAACTACGCGGTAAGTGTTTATAAGGTCTTGATTAATATCGTTGATGACGGCCTTTTTTATATTGGGATATTCCCAAAGAAGCTTGAATAATACAGCTCCTCCACCGACAAAGGGCTCCACATAGGTCAGGTTTTCCCGTCGTGCAAAGTCGCGGGGAAGTGATTTATGCACTTCATCAAGCAGCTGGGTTTTTCCCCCTGCCCACTTTATGAACGGCCGCGCCTGTGTTTTATCATCTTTCTGCTTCATTGCTAAAATCGAGAGTTTTCCCTCACCAAATAACGTAACAACAAAAGTAATAAAATTGTGCCGATAATGAAAGTCAATAAAAAGAGCGGAGCTCTTTGGCGGCAAGGCCGCGTAGGGAGCTCCGCTCGCAAAATGCGTTTAAGAAAAGTTCGAGTTATTATTGCTCTGGGTTATCTACAGATGTGGTCCTTAAACTCCCCCATACCTGCAGACCGTCTTCTCTCTTGAGATACAATTGCAAGGTGTAATGGCCATTGGTAAGTTTATTAATTAAAAATCCTCCTTCGACAAGGCGTGTATTGTCATTTGTATCATATGTTGCGAAATAATATTCGTCAGGTATATCTGAACCATCGTGGTATTCTAAGTTGAGTAAACCAACATAACATTCGCTTTGAATAAATTCCGGACTCATAATATCAACAATAACGCCAAGCATGTTTTCGGTCCATCTCCCAATCATACCTAAATTGCATGATGAATATATAGGATGCTCTTTGGCCCAATCAAAGTAGAAAACTCCTTCTTTGTCCTCATGTACTGATACATAGTCGTGCTCTCCTTTCACTATTTCAATATCTTTCTCCAAACCGCCGATACGGAGCGTGTTTTCCTTCATCTTCTTGGCCTTTTTGATTTCTGACAAGAGAGCTCCTCCTTCTCCCCCTTCATCTTCCGCCGTAATTTCCGCTCTAATCTCTCCGCTCCAAACAACGGGATCGGTTGTGGTGTAGCTGGCGGTTACGCTTCCTTCAACGAAATCTTCCTCCGGAGTAAAGGTAACTTGCACGGTACCGTCCTGTGAGGTATTGCCTGAGGGAGGACAGCCGCCTCCGACAGGGGTGAAGTAAAGGGTTTTGTTCGGTACGGGCGTCCATTCTCCGGTTTTCGAACTATACTTTTCGAGTTTGAAAGTAATGCTTGCATCCGCACCTTCGGCAACCTCTTGCGTAAGCGGCGTGGCAGAGAGACGGAAGTTGATGATATCCACTTCCCATAAATCGGCAACGGGGCCCTCCTCTTCTTCATCGCCCACCACTATCTGCGCCTTCACATTTGCTTCTTTATCATCGGTGAGAGTGAAATTCACGCTCACTTCGCCGTTTTTGTCGGTATATGCATAGTCTTTGTCAAGCTCTCCTCCGATCGCCTCGAAATATACAAGCATGCCGGCGGCATTATATACGGTTCCGCTGAGGTAATTTTTATTTGTGGCGTGGTATTTTATCTCCTTGCTTTCGCCCACCTTCATATATGCGGGAGTTTCGCTCTTAAGGGAGAGCCCGTCCGGCAGAGTTACTATCGGCAACTCAAAAAGGCTGATGGGCTCGAATTCCACCAATGTTTTTTCCCAGAAGAAAAGGTCCAAGTTCAATTCGAGACCCAATTCTATGCCTGAAAACAGACCGGCATTCCAGCCGAAATATCCGCCCTCCACCAATCGTGCGTTCGCTCCTGCCTTTATGTATGGTTTTGGAGAGATGGTTGGGCAAAGTACATGATAGAGCCCGATTTTTATTTCCGGGTATGTGGCAATGCTTCCCTCCACCTTTGCCTGCGCCTCCACATCCGGGCCTATAAGTTCCAAATTCTTTTCCAAAGAGTGGATTGCCTTGCCTCCGCCGGTCTTGCTCCATTCGCATCCCATCTTGGCCGTCATTCCCGCTCCGACGCCTCCGGAAACAGATACCGTTCCTTCTGCGGAAGCGGCCAATTCCGCCATCAAATCCGCTCCTATCGTTACATAAACGGGGACTGTTCCCACCATAAAGGTATATCTGGCCTTTACTATATCTTCCAAAAGAGTAAGCTCCTTGCTCACCTCAGCGCTTGCAGTGGCGGCGATTTTGAGGACCAATTCCATATTGAATCCGCCTTCGAGATATACGCTCAGATATTGAAGGTCTCCTACTCCTACATCTTCCCAGGGCACTTCACCGAAGTCGAATTCAAACACGCCCTTAAGCCCTATGTCAAAATTACATTTATCCCACGAGAGGCTTAGAGGGCCGGTCTCCCACAAGGCGGTGCCATCCATATTCTTCTCCCAAGAGAAAATCTCTTTTTCCAAGTTTCCGGAGGACTTTGTAATGCCTCCTCCCCATACAGGCACATATTGTGTTCCGTCAAAAATTTCCACCATGCTTGGCGTATAGGTATAATTGAACGGGGACTTGGTGGTTACGCCCGACTCTGTTGACAGGGTGAATCTGCGGTTCTTGAAAAGATGACCCATCTTGCCCTCAATGGTCTTAAGCGATACACCGCTTTCGCCTTTTGCTATCGGGCCCGCCGAGGACACAACCCTTATATGATAATCTCCGAGATTGTCCGGAACTGTAATCACATCATTCTTCTTGAAGGGCGGAGCCTCCGACTTGAATACTATATCTACGTTTCCGGACCTTACATCGAAATTCTTGCTGCTCACATCTTTTTCCCAGTCGATGGGTATGTAAGAGGCGAGCCTTTGAAAGTCGGGGGAGAGGAAGTAATAATAACTGTTGACAGCAGGCTGAAGAGACGGACACAATAATGAGTATTCGAGTCCATTCTGCATTACAGTAAGTTTAAGGTCGCTGCTTATCTCCGGGAAGATTGACACGAGTATTGTGCCGTCCCCTTCCGTTTGGTCAACCTCTTTTGTGATGTAAGTTTTTTCTGTAGACGGAGTGAATGCGGCGGTCTTCAAATCCAAAGTTCCTTCCGCAACAATTCCGCTTCCGCTAAGTGTAAGTTGCGAGATATTGCTGCCTGCAGTCCCTTCCAAGGTGGGGTTTTTAATCCCTATTACGGAAGTTATGCTTATGAAGGAAAGGGAAAGTTTGCCATCTAAGACAACCCCTGCTGCGCCCATCACCACCGGCATCGCCCTCTTAGTCTGATTTTTGATGCTTATGGCAAGCTTTCCATTTGCCAGGGCAGACGCCTCGCATCCTTGAGCATAAGCGAAATACACGGCTTGCCCGTTCCCCGGCTCCTCGAAAGCGCCGATTTTTTTGAAGGTGGCGGTGCCGTTTGCAACCTCTTCCACCTCATAATTAAGCAGAACATCGGCCTTGCCGTTGTTGTAATAACCGATGATTTTGTCTCCTGTTTTCCATTCGGGATGGAAAATGTGGCCCGCCTCTCCTGCCGTTCCTTCAGGCAGTACTTTTGCGGATGTCCAATCAGAAATCACGGCGGAAACAACAAGCTTCCCGTCGGTCGGTTCACCCGGCTTGTTTTCCCGTTCACAAGAAAAAATGCTTAGCAGACTTGCAAGGAATGCTAAAGAATACAGTAATTTTTTCATAACAAAATTTCTTTTTTAACCCTCAAGACTCGTCTTAAGAGTAATCATAATGCAGTTGAAATTAATATTAGTTAGTTAAAATAAATATGAATTAGTTAGAATAAATATTAATGTTTTCGTTATGGTCAAATTAAGGCTGATTTTTCCAAAGATAATAATTTTCGGACAAATCAAAGAAAATGAAGTATATTTGTGCCGCTATGAAAATCACAAAAGAACTTTTAGGAAAGGCCGCCGGCCGCGAAATTTATAAGTATACCATTATCAATAAGTCAGGTGCGAGCGTGGAGTTGGGGAGCATAGGGGCGGGAGTATTGGCTATAAATGTGCCGGATAGAGACGGTAAATTGGCCGATGTGGTATTGGGTTACCCCGATGCCGAGAGCTATTTTGGAGATGGCCCTTGCGCAGGGAAATGCCCCGGCCGCTATGCCAACCGCATTGCCCTTGGGAAGTTTTCTTTGGATGGAGTAGAATACACGTTGCCTGTCAATAATGGTCCGAATCATCTTCACGGCGGGCCGGATGGTTTTCAAAATCAGATTTGGGAGAGTAGAATCGAGGGAGACGGTGTGGAATTCATGTATTTCAGCGCTGATGGAGAAATGGGTTATCCGGGCAATCTAAAGGTAGTGGCCCGTTATGAGTGGAGTGAAGATAATGAACTTCGTTTGACTTTTACCGCCCGCGCAGACAAAGCAACGGTGCTGAATCTAACCAATCACTCTTATTTCAACCTCAACGGCGAGGGCTCAGGCACAGTGTTGGATCATCAACTTCGGCTTAATGCATCCGAATATCTTCCTACATCCGACAGTCTTATCCCCTTGGGCGACTCCGTTCCGGTGGCGGGCACTCCTATGGATTTTATAAATCCAAAACCCATAGGGCAGGATATAAAGGCGGATTTCCCCGCGCTTAAATTCGGCAAGGGATATGACAATTGCTGGGTGATAGATGGTCATATGAAGGGCCAGCTCAGCGAGGCGGCCGAACTCTATTCCCCCAGGTCAGGAAGGGTGCTGACCATGCACACCACCCAGCCCGGCATTCAGGTTTATACGGGTAATTGGTTAGATGGCTGCCCAAAGGGCAAGAACGGTCATATTTATAGCGATTACGATTTTGTTGCGCTTGAGGCCCAGCATTATCCCGACAGCCCCAATCATCCCGATTATCCGAGCACTGTCCTTCGCCCTGGCGAGGAGTTTGAGCAGGCGATTATTTGGGCGTTCAGCACCAGATAGGGCGCTTTGGAGGTTTTGGACTGTATCACATTTTGGCAACGATTTCCCATTGCTTCGAACAAATAAGACCGCCACGCGAGCGGTCTTTTTTATTGCCTTTTCAATTTCCTCCTACTATTCTTTACCGGCTATACCGCTACCGGAGCCTTAATGGCGGGCCAGGGATCATAGCCTTCGAGACTGAAGTCATCTATGCGGAAATCGAATACGCTCTTGACATCGGGGTTGAGCTTCATTGTAGGCAGGGCGCGGGGAATGCGCGTCAGTTGCAAATCCACCTGTTCGAAATGATTCACATAGATGTGAGTGTCCCCTGTGGTATGGACGAAGTCACCGAGCCCTAAGCCGCATTCCTGCGCTATCATCATGGTAAGCAGCGAGTAAGAAGCGATATTGAAAGGCACGCCTAAAAATGTGTCAGCAGACCTTTGGTATAGCTGACAACTGAGTTTCCCGTCCGCCACATAAAACTGAAACAAGCAATGGCAGGGCGGCAGAGCCATATTATCCACCTCTCCGGGATTCCATGCCGTTACAAGGTGCCTGCGCGAATCGGGATTGCGCTTGATTTGCTCGATGACATTTGCAAGCTGGTCTATCTTGCGCCCGTCCGGAGCCGGCCAACTCCGCCACTGATGCCCGTATATGGGGCCCAAGTCACCGTTCTCATCCGCCCAGTCATCCCAAATGTGCACATTATTATCTAACAGATACTTAATATTGGTATCGCCTGCGATGAACCACAAAAGTTCGTGGATAATTCCGCGCAAAAATACCTTTTTGGTGGTCAGCAGAGGAAACCCATCCGAGAGATTGTATCGGCATTGGTAGCCGAAAATGCTTTGTGCGCCTGTCCCTGTGCGGTCTTTTTTTATTACTCCGTGCGTGCGTATATCACGCAGCATGTCAAGATATTGCTGCATTGTTCAAATGTTTTTAGTGGTAACAAATATGACAATTTAATGCTTATTCTCCAAAATATCCGTACCATTAAAGGAGCGGACAATTTTTGCCGATTCTCTCTATGAAACGAAGTTTAGCATTTTCCGGTGTTTCGTATGCGTTACACGATTTCAGGTATGCATCCAATTCGTAAAAATCTTCGCCCCACAGATTTGAACTGAATTTCCAGAGTCGCTCCATAACCGAAACATATGGCTTTGGATCAGCAGCTCTGGAGAGTCTGCGAAGAGCAAGCAGGTAATCTTCACGGAATACTGTTGGAACTATGATTCGAACTTGGCCGACAGAAACTAATTCGGCATTCATCATTACGCGAGAGATACGACCATTACCATCTGTAAAAGGATGTACTTCGCTGCAAATAAACATCATAAATATCGCTTTTGCAAAAGGCTCTCTTAAATTGCGATACATACGGAAACCATATTTTAATGTCCCGATAACAAGGTCCGGGGATACAAATTCGGTATTGCCGGCACGGTTCCTTTTGTTTTTAAACATTCCCGGGTTGCACTCGGGCCTCAATTCAAGTATTTTTGAATGGCGATGACGGAGTAAAGCAAGGAACTCTTCTTCTGTGCCGGGTGTCTTTTGCATTTCTTGGCGATTTGAAAGGATGTTGAAAGTGCCTAGAATATCGTGTGAATCCTCAATTCTTTTTGGGATGGTTATGCCGGTATCTACAATTTGTTTTGCTTCACTTATTTCAAACTCTGTCCCTTCAATGTAGTTTGAGAAGTAACTCTCAAAAAATGAAAACATTCTAAATGCTTCTTCCGACTTGTTTTCATCTCTCATTTGAGGGAAGTAAGCTCCGTTAAGCGCATCATACAAGGCTTCAAATATGGGGATTCTGGACGGGTCCAAAGGCTCTCCTACAGATCGTGCAATGCCCTCAGGGGTCGAAAGTACAGATGGGTCATGAGTATTCAAAAGTGCGGAAATCAAAGCGCTCAATTTTTTATATTCATCTATATATCCAAGCGTTTCCGCGATAGTCTTAGCTTTATCTCTGAAAGCGTTAATTCTTTCTTCGCCTCCCGCGCGAATCATCGCTTCCAGTCTGGATTCTACATCTTTTTCACTCATCCCCTTGGATTCTCCATCTTTTCCTCGACGGGCAGGCTGTAACACCTCCAGCATCCAGCGTTCCTCCGAAGACGCATAAACTTCTGCACTGCCAAGCCTAATATCACTATCGAGAGCTTCCGGCCCTTTCATTACATTTAAAACAATTCCCGGAATATTATCTATTCTGCGATTAAACTTGTATGTAATAAAAAGATTGCCGTTTTCAGTCGGCCTGAGAGAAGATGCACTTCTATGACTGATTACGCATCCCGGAAGACGCCACCCGAGAACTTGAATCAGATTACGCTTGATTATACTTTCCGGTGAATCCAATAAGTTAGTCGAATAGATTTTAGGTGCAATCTTACGGATTGTTCCATTGGCCTCTTTGCGTGCAATCATCTTGGATTCAGTCGTCTTATCAGAAGCGAAAATAATTTCCTTTAAAAAATCTATTTCCATATAATAATTGCGAACAACTCTTTAATTTTCGCAATAATAGTCAAGTTTTTGCGATTAAGCAACGAAAATAGTCAAGTTTTTGCGATTAAGCTGTGGTTATGGTCAAGTTTCTGCGATTAACGTCATATAAAAATCGCGATTTTAACAAAGAGCAAACCCAAAGAAAAAGAAGACACTGTTTTCTTTTCCAAATTATCCGTACCTTTGGGAATATGGAAAAATGTCTGATAGTGGCTATTGCCGACAACCACGCCATAGGGGTTAAAGGAGACCTGCCTTGGCATTTGAGCGAAGATTTAAAGTATTTCAAAAGAAAGACAAAGGGCCATCCGGTCATTATGGGGCGCACCACTTATTTCTCGCTTCCCCGCCGTCCTCTTCCGCATCGTAAGAATATAGTGCTGAATCTTGGCGGGGACCCTATCCCCGAAGTTATCTGCGTAAATTCCTTTGAAGAAGCCTATGCCGCCGTTAAACCTGCCCGCAAATGCTTCATAATCGGCGGAGCCTCCGTATATGCAGCCGCACTGCCGCATATGGATGTCCTTTATATCACCCATGTGCATACCAAGGTGGAGAATGCAGATACATTTTTCCCCGAAATAGATGACAAGATATGGTATCCCAGCTGGAAGTCCCGCTTGCATAGGGATGAGCCCTCAGGTTATGAATTCCGCTTTGTAATCTACCGCAGAAGAGAAAAACGCCGCAAATAAAAACATTATGAAAAAACTTTTGGCTCTTGCCTTGTCGTTGGCGCTTGTCGGTTGCGTTTCGCGCGAACAAAAGGCGCTTGATTTCCTTTACAAATACATGCCCCTTGCCGACAGTACCGACTATCCGCGGGAATTCTTCGAAAAGGCGGTGCATCAGAGTTTCGTAACGCGCAGTGAAATGCCGTGGCAGGTGCCGGATGTGCTGTGGAATCATTTTGTATTGCCCCTCAGAGTGAACAACGAGCCCTTAGATTCCAACAGAGCGGTGTTTTATGCCGAGCTGAAGCCGCGGGTGGAAAACCTTTCGATGACAGATGCCATTTTGGAAGTCAATCATTGGTGTCACGAAAAAGTTACATACAAGCCCTCCGACGGCCGCACATCTTCTCCTCTGCAAGTAGTAAGGACTTCGTGGGGTCGTTGCGGCGAAGAAAGCACCTTCTGCGTATCTGCGCTTCGTGCGGTGGGCATTCCGGCAAGGCAGGTTTACACCCCGCGATGGGCTCATACCGACGATAATCATGCATGGGTGGAGGCTTGGGCGGACGGCAAATGGTGGTTTTTGGGCGCTTGCGAACCTGAGCCGGTGCTGAATTTGGGCTGGTTCAATGCCAATGCCGCCCGCGTGTTGCTTACTCACACCAATGCCTTCGGCTACTACGATGGTCCGGAAGAAGTGTTGGTGAAAGGCCCCAATTATACAACCATCAATCTTACATCCAATTATGCACCCGTGTCGGATGTTACGATAAGAGTTATGGATGGAGAGATGCCTGTGGAAGGGGCGGATGTACGCTTTTGCATATACAATTATGCCGAGTTTTATCCGGCGGTACTTAAAAAATCGGATGCTGAAGGAGAGGCCTCGCTCACGGCCGGTCGGGGAGATATGCTTGCGTGGGCATCTAAAGACGGGAAATTCGCTTATTCAAAATTTAGTGTAGGAAAAGATAGTTTGGTTTGCCTGAAGCTGTCGGATGCTTGGGTGGATATGCCCGAGGCAATAGATATTATTCCGCCTGTTCCCGGAGGCTCAGAGCCGGAGGTCACGCCGGAGCAGCGTGCTGAAAATGACCGTCGTTTTGCTTATGAAGATTCCGTCCGCACGGCCTATATGAATACTTTTGTGAAAGATGGCGACCCGCTTGTGTCGGCATCGGAGGGTAATTATAAGGTGATAGGAGAGTTCCTCGCCGCTCATCCGGATGAGCGCGCAAGGGAATTGCTTAATAGCCTCAGTCTAAAAGATTTGAGGGATGTTACCATGGAAGTTCTTGAAGACTCCTATACCGCGACAGAATCTATACTCTGCCCCAGAGTGGAAAATGAATTCCTCGTGCCTTACAAACATTGGTTCCTTAGCAATATCCCCGCAGTACAACAAGAAGAACTCCGAAACGTTGAGGCTCTTCGCAAGTTTGTTACAGACAGCATAAAAGTTTTGGAAACACCTTATGCCTGGACCATTCCTCAATCACCCATAAGCGTTTGGCAGACAAGGAGATGTTATGCCAATTCGAGGGACATTTTCTTTGTATCCTTAGCCCGGACTTTGGGAATAGATGCCCGCAAAAATCCTATTACCGGCAAGGTGCAGATACGCCTGAATGGAGAAGAATGGAGTAATGTGAATTTCACTCCTTTATCCGTACCGAAAGGCAAAGGAACACTTAAATTAAGTTATTCGGGAAAAGCAATACCAAACCCCGAATATTACACTCACTTTACCATTTCTAAAATAGAGAACGGTGCGCCCAAGCTGTTTAGTTTCGATGACGGGGAACTTTATACGGGCGGAGGCTCCGGCTTTAAGGAGCATTTTGCGGGAGGCATTTCCTTGGAAGAAGGCGCTTATATGCTCACAAGCGGAGCCCGTCTATCAGATGGCAGCGTTCCGGTAACTCTTCAATTCTTTACTGTGAATGCGGATAAAACCACAAGGGCGGAGTTGATTCTCAGAGAAACGCTTTTGAGCGGGTCGGACGCAACCCTTGCCGCCCCTCTTAAATACGGAGAAGAAGCCGATGCCGCCCAAATAACTTCAATTCAGGCCCAATAACCTATCGCTGCTGCAGTGCTTGTAAGTCGTTGCGGCGCCACGATTTTACTGTTGCCACCGGACTTTACTTAGCAGTTCTTGCTGAGTTCAGTATCTATTATTGCAGACCTATTTTATACTGGTTTTTTCTGCAACCAAGCCGGCCAAGTTGAGGAATGCCGCAGCATCAGGACCGGAGCCAAGCGCAAGCGGCTCTCCGGCATCCCCGCTTTCGCGTATGCTTTGCACAAGAGGAATTTGAGCCAAAAGTTCCACATCCAAACTCTCCGCCATCTGCGCTCCTCCCTCTCGGCCGAAAATGTAATATTTTTCATCGGGATGCTCGGCAGGGGTAAACCATGCCATATTCTCCACAATGCCTAAAATGGGGCGGTTGATGGATTCATTGCGGAACATGCTCACGCATTTTTCCACATCCGCCAAAGCCACATTTTGCGGAGTTGTAACTACTATTACGCTTTCTATTCCGATTTCCTGCGTAAGCGAAAGATGAATGTCGCCGGTTCCCGGAGGCATGTCCACCAGCAGAAAATCCAGCGGTCCCCAATTTACCTGCAATACTAACTGTTTCAGGGCGGTGGAAGCCATCGGGCCTCGCCAAATCAGGGCTTGTTTGCGTTTTGCGAAATAGCCTATGCTCATCCACTTAACCCCGTATTTTTCTATCGGTATAATCTCTTCTTTGCCATCTACCAACTCGGCCATAGGCAAGGCGCCTTCTGTGCCGGTCATCGTAGGAATCGAGGGGCCGTACACATCTGCATCCGCTAAACCAACCTTGAAACCGGAGCGGGCCAGCGCCACCGCCAAATTTACGGCCACCGTGCTTTTACCGACTCCCCCTTTGCCTGAGGCGATGCCTATAATGTGCTTTATGCTCGAAATCATATCCTTGCCAAGTTCCAAGGGCTTGTTTGCCGGCCTTTCATCTTCCAATACAATGGTGCGGACTTCCGGCGAGGGTAAGCCATGCCTGATGAGGGTTGCGCGAGTGGCGCCTATCAAATATTCCGCCAGCGGGTCTCTTTTTTTGCCAAAGGCCAAGGTCACTACGGTTTTATCTGCAAGGACCTCTATGTTGTTTACCATATCTAACTCCACAATATCTTTGGAGCCCTTTCCGGGATGCTTCACCTCGCGAAGCAGTTGCAAAACTTCTTTATCTGTCATTATCTGTCCTAAAAATTTATTCTAAAAATTATTTCAATCTATTCTACAAAAACCACTTCATCAATTATATTCTTTGCCCCGCCGATTTTATCAACCACCCAAAACACATATCTGATGTCCACGTTGATGCATCTTTGCAGCTCCGGCTCAAACATAACATCACTGCTCATGCTTTCCCAATTTCCGTCAAAGGCCAGGCCTATGAGATTGCCGTCTGCATCGAGCACGGGACTGCCGGAATTGCCTCCCGTAATATCATTGTTGGTAAGGAAGCAGGTGCGAAGCGACCCGTCCTCAGCGGCATAGCGGCCGAAATCCTTCGCCAAAGCCGCCTTTTTGACGTCCGCCGGCAAACGGAATTCATAATTCGAGGGGTCTTCCTTTTGAAGGAGGCCATCGGTGGTGGTATAATACCAATAGGAAACACCGTCTTTGGGAGAATAGGGAAGAACGGAGCCGTATGTGAGGCGCATGGTAAAGTTGGCATCGGGATAGCTTGGTTTATTTTTTTCCCACTCTAAAAGGCCGGCGGTGTATTTGGTGGATGCGGTGGAAATTTCCTCGTTGATGCTTGAGATTTCTTTGTAGAGAGGCCTGAATTTAGCCAATACCCGCTCTTTGAGGGCAGTCATTTCGGTGGTGTCGGCAGAATAGAGCTTGTCGAGATATTCCTCGCTGTCATAAATTTCAATCTTATCCTCCTCTTTTACATTTGCCAGATAATGCTCTATAAGGGCCTTGGCTATCTTTTTATCCACTACGGGGTCGCCGTCCGTTTGAATATTCCCTATGGTTTCGTTCAAAAGAGTCATGGACAGCATCAGGGGGCTTAGCTTTGCAACAGCGGCCTCTATTTCGGTGATAGCTCCGCCGTAGGCCTTTTCCCTTTTCGCCCTGGCGTTTATCCACTTTTCATATTCGGCCTCTTTCGCTTCTTCCCTTTCTATAATATTCAGATTCTTGAATGCAAGCTCCATCCCCTGCCATTTCTTCCAACCGTTGGAACTGCCGGCATATTTATTGGCATATTGCAGACGCACGGCGGGGTCTTTTTCCATCTCCTCCTTCATAACCCCCTGGCGCACCGTTCGGGCATCGATTCTAACACGGTTATTGGCAATCATCTGCTTTAACTGTGCGGCGGTTTGGAAACGCTGCGTGCGGCCGGGATAGCCCATTATAAAAGCAAAATCATTTTCACGAACGCCTTTAAGGGATACCTTGAGCGAGCGTACAGGTTGCAGAGGCACATTTTCGGGAGAATATTCGGCTGGCTCATTGTCAGTTCCGGCATAAACCCGAAAGAGACTGAAGTCGCAAGTATGGCGCGGCCACATCCAATTGTCGGTTTCGCCTCCGAATTTACCCAATGAGGCAGGCGGAGCGCCCACAAAACGCACATCTTTATAGGTCTTATAAACAATAAGATAGAATACATTATTGTTATAGAAAGATGTCACCATGGCGGTGCAGTGGGGATTGGCTTTTTCAGCGGCATCCTTCAGCTCCTGGCGCTTGGCATTTATTTCGTCCTTGGTCTTGAGTTTTACGAAGGCGGGAGTGACATCTTCCATGCTTTTCATAAAGCGGACCTTAAGCCCTTTCACCGGCAGCTCCATCTCTTTGTTGAGGGCCCAATATCCATCTTCCAAATAATTATTTTCGGGGGTGGAAAGGGAATGGATGCCGGAGTAACCGCAATGATGGTTGGTTATCAGCAAGCCCTCATCGGAGATGATTTCTCCGGTACAGCCACCGCCGAATTGAACTATAGCGTCTTTGAGCGAAGAAGAGTTGATATTGTAGATGTCTTCGGTCGTAAGGCGGCAGCCGATATTGCGCATGGCTTCGGAGTTGAACTTTTGAAGGAGAGGGAGAAGCCACATACCCTCATCGGCTTTGGCGCCGAAAGTGAAAAGGACGGCAGCGGCTATTGCCAAGAACTTTTTCATAATTGCAGATTCGTGAATGTTATATCTGCAAAGATACTCTTTTTCCCGCACTTCTGATTGGCCGGGCCGCCTTTTTCAGCCTTCCTTATCGCCGCCTGTCACTTTTTTCGTGTGCAGGCCGTCTGATAGTGCAGGCTCTAACCTTCAATTATTTTTGCAGGGTATTGATGTAATTATTGAGATTACGGATGGTCGCATCTTTTTCTTCAAGGAGCGATTCGTAGAATTTGCGTTGAGACTCTATTTTTTCACGATAGTCCTGCGATTCTTCAAGGGCTTTGGCAATCTGCTTGCCCACAATCAGTTCTTCGATACTCAGTCCCGCATACTCGGCTATCCTATAGAGATAAGGGGAAATTATACGCGTACGTCCATCCTCCAGACGCCAATAGGTGCTGGAATCGATTCCTAATTCCTGGGCGAATTCTTCCTGAGTCAAGCGGAGTTCTTCGCGTATTTCCCGTATCCTTTTTTTAAGACTCTTTTCGTCCATAACGCAAAAGTACAATT
>JAAZIW010000152.1 GCA_012800665.1 Rikenellaceae bacterium | reverse complement strand
ATGTCTTGAAAATAAACAATGTCTTTGTAGCTGGCGCAGCCTGAAAGCAGGAGGGCCAGAGTCGCAAGTAAAACAGGTTTGAAGAATCTGCTCATATCTTTCAAAAAAAATATTTGTGGAGATGGGCGGAGTCGAACCGCCGTCCAAACAAAGCTCCCAAAAGCTTTCTACACGCTTATTCTTCCTTTGTTTGTAGGGAAAGGGCTGCCGGAAGACAGGCCACCCGAACCTTATCCTTTTAATCTTAATGCAGTTTAAAGGAGTCCCTGCATGCAGACTTCTTTAATGATACCCCATTGCCCCGACAGAGAAGCCCTAATGCGGGAGGGATACTCGTGGTTTCCGCACCTGGGCGGCTCCATTAAGCTAATCCGCTTGGCAGATTAGGCAGCGAGTGCATAATTGCTGTTGCCAGCTAATTGTTCGGAGTGTATTTTAACGGGCATTACCCCATAGCCCGGCGTGCTTACTTTCCGGAGTCGATGCTGTCTAAACCAGAACATCCCCGTGATAACGTAAGAGTTTACAAAGATAAGCTTTTTTTGTAAAAAACCTCAATTCTTAAGTATAAAAAAATCGAGCAGACATTTGTCGGCTCGATTCTTTTGGTGGGAGCAGAGGGATTCGAACCCCCGACCCTCTGCTTGTAAGGCAGACGCTCTGAACCAGCTGAGCTACGCTCCCAAAAGCGGATGCAAATATACGCAGTTTTTTTAGTCTTGCAAATTTTTTTTGAGTTATTTCTCTCCCTTTGGCAAAATTTTGCGAAAGCGAAGGCGGATTACGCCCCAAAATGCTTCACCGAAAATTCTTCCGCTCATTTTGCTGGTGCCTTCCTTACGATTCACAAAAATCACAGGCACTTCCGTAAGCTTGAAACCAAGTTTTATGGCAGAGTATTTCATTTCTATCTGAAAACCGTAGCCTTTCATCTCAACGGCATCGAGGTCTATGGTTTCCAACACTTTGCGCCTGTAACATACAAAGCCGGCAGTCGAATCATAAATTTTAACACCCAACACTTTACGCACATACACAGATGCAAAATAGCTGATCAATATGCGGCTCATCGGCCAATCCACTACGCTTACCCCGTCTTTATAACGCGAACCGACAGAGAGGTCGGCACCTTCCTGACAAGCCTGATGGAGTTTTGAAAGGTCGGAGGGCGCATGAGAGAAATCGGCATCCATTTCAAATATATAGTCATAATCCCTTGCCAAAGCCCATTTGAAGCCATTTAAATAGGCGGTCCCCAAACCTGACTTGCCGCTGCGCTCTATAAGAAAGAGCTTTTCAGGAAACTCTTTCATCAACTTTTTCACCACTCCTGCGGTACCGTCAGGCGAGCCGTCATCGATTATGAGGATATGATAATCCCCCTCCAAATCGAACACCGCCCTTATTATCTTTTCCGCATTCTCGATTTCGTTGTAAGTCGGAATTATAACCAGCTTTTTGTTCATATTTTACAAATTTATGAAAATTTATTAATTTTGAACTATGAACAGGGTTAAAATATTCAGACCGACTTCGTTTAGCACAGCGGAAATTAAAAAAATAGCATCCGAATCGGATTCCGACTTCACACTTATATACTCCCGCCCCGGCAGATTCGACTTTGTGCGGTTAGGGCTGGAACGCATGGTGCAAGTAGCTGACGACACCCTTGCAGGCATGGTCTATTCCGACCATTTCAATGGCGGCAAGCCGCATCCCGTAATCGACTGCCAAAAAGGCTCGCTAAGGGATGATTTCGACTTCGGAGGGGTGCAGCTCTATCGCAGTGATGTGCTGAAAAACGCCGCCGCACAAATGAGCAAGGATTATAAATACGCCGGCCTATACGACCTCAGGCTCAAAGTATCGCAAATCGCCGAACTTGTGCATATAAATGAGTTCCTGTATTACGAATCGGACACAGACACCCGTGCATCGGGCGAAAAAATATTTGACTATGTGAATCCACGCAACCGCGAAGTGCAAATAGAGATGGAACAGGTCTGCACAGAACATCTTAAAGCAATAGGAGCCTGGCTGAAGCCGGTATTCAAGGATGTAGACCTTTCGCTCGGCAACTTCGAATACGAGGCTTCCGTAATCATCCCTTGTAAGAACAGGGCCGGCACTATTGCCGATGCGCTCCGCAGCGCACTAAGCCAAAAAACGGATTTCCCATATAATGTAATAGTAGTGGACGATAATTCCACAGACGGAACAATCGAAATCATAAAAAGTTTTTTATCGGACCCGAAACTCGTTTACATTGCGCAGGACGCGGGCTGGCATGGCATCGGAGGCAATTGGAACGCCGCCATACATCATGAAGCATGCGGCCGCTTTGCCCTGCAGTTGGACAGCGATGACATATATTCGGGACCGGATACCGTGCAAAAAATTGTGGATGCCTTCCGCGAGCAAGACTGCGCTATGGTTATCGGCAGTTACGAAATTACAGATATAAATTTCAAGACTCTGCCTCCCGGAAAAATCGATCACCGCGAATGGACTCCTGATAATGGACGCAACAATGCTCTCAGAATAAACGGACTGGGAGCGCCGCGCGGCTTTTGGACTCCCCTTCTCCGCAGGATTAATTT
>JAAZIW010000151.1 GCA_012800665.1 Rikenellaceae bacterium | reverse complement strand
GGAATCGAAAACTACTCCCGTTATCTCGACGGTCGAAAACCCGGCCAGCGCCCTTTCTGCCTTATAGATTATTTCCCGAAAGACTTCATCACTTTTATAGACGAGAGCCACGTCACTCTTCCGCAAATCCACGCTATGTACGGCGGCGACTACTCCCGCAAAAGCGTGCTCGTCGAATACGGATTCCGCCTTCCGGCGGCGGCTGACAACCGTCCGCTCAAATTCCATGAATTCGAGGCGATTACCGGCCAGAAGGTATATGTGAGCGCCACCCCTGCAAATTATGAATTAAAAAAATCGGAAGGGCTTGTGGTGGAGCAGCTTGTAAGGCCTACCGGACTCTTGGACCCGCCCATAGAGGTTCGGCCCATAGAAAATCAGGTGGACGACCTTGTGGAAGAAATACACAAGAGGGCCGAAAGGGATGAGAGGGTGCTTGTAACCACTCTCACCAAGCGGATGGCGGAAGAACTTGACGGGTATCTGCGTAAAATCGGAATCCGCGTGCGTTATATCCATTCCGACATAGATACCACCGAAAGGGTGGAGATTATAGAAGATTTCAAAAACGGGCTTTTCGATGTGCTTGTAGGCGTCAATCTGCTGCGGGAGGGGCTCGACCTGCCGAGCGTTTCTTTGGTGGCGATACTTGATGCTGACAAAGAGGGCTTCCTGCGCACTTCCAGGGCGCTTACTCAAACCGCAGGCAGAGCCGCGCGCAATATTAACGGCTTAGTGCTGATGTATGCCGACAAAATCACCCCCTCTATGGAACAAACCATACGGGAAACCCGTCGCAGGCGCGAAAAACAATTGGCCTATAATAAATTGCACAATATAACCCCGCGCCAAGTCGAAACCCATAGCAACGAAGACCTTGTAACTTCTCTCCGCTCCAAGCCAATGAATCCCCGCATAGCAGGCGGCACTACCGGCAGGGTAAGCGCAGCCACTTCTTACGATGACCCTGTTTACATACCCAACCCCTCAGACTTGGGGAGCGGCAATATAAAGGTGGGATTCGGCCACGATTCAAAAAGGGAGTCAGGCGCAGCTTTCTCAGGCGGGCGTATTAAAGCGGATTTGGCAGCGGTGCTGCAGGATCCGGTAATCCGCTCAATGTCCCGCAAGCAGATAGAAAAGCTTATAGAAGAAGACAGAGCCCGAATGAAAAGTTCCGCCGAGAGTCTCGACTTCAGTGAGGCGGCCCGTTACCGCGACGAAATGTGGGCCTTGCAGGAATATCTTAAGGTTTGGAACGACTGAGAGCCTTTTGGAATTCTCGGGCGTTCCGAGCATGTTCGGCGTAACTGCGTGCAAAACGGTGCGTGCCATCAAAAGATGGCGAGGCGCAGAAATAAAGATAATTTTCCGAAACGGAAGGATTCAGCACAGCTTCCAAGTAGGCCTTATCGGGCACACAGATTGGCCCGGGAGGCAGGCCTGCGTGTTTGTAAGTATTGTACGGGGAATCCACCAGCAAATGTTTTTTAAGAATACGATTGGGGGTATAATCGAAGCAAAAGGCAATGGTGGGGTCCGCCTGAAGACGCATCCCCCTGCGCAGACGGTTCAAATAAACTCCTGCTATTTTGGAAAACTCACTCTGCACCTTAGACTCCCCTTTCACTATTGAGGCAAGTATCGACACCTCCATGGGGCTCAGCCCCAAACTGCGGGCCTTGGCAATATTCTCCTCAGTCCAAAAAGCATCATATGCGGCTTTTTGATCATCCAAAATATCTTTCATAGAGGCTGTCCAATAAATTTCGTAGGTATCCGGAATAAACAGGGCGAATACCGTGGCTGGCGTAAAACCGTATTCTTTCAATAGAGCCGCATCCTGCAAGGCATCCGCCACAGAGGCGGAGTCGAGCAGCATCTGGGCGGAAATTTTACGGGCAATTTCGCCTTTGAGCCTTAAAGAGCCCGATAGGGTAAGGTTTACGGAAGTCTGCCAAGCGTTGTTGAGCGACCTCACAATGAATACGCTGCTTGCATTCCTGTCAAAGCTGTAATGCCCGACTTGCATATATTCGGCAAGCCTCTTTTTCTTGAACATGCGATTGAGGCTCTTGGGGCGGCGGACGTTGGCGGATAATTGCGAAAGTACATCTTCGGGAGTGGAATCGGGATAAACATATACTTCGGTAGGCCCGGTAAGGTTGCCTGCCTTATTGTCCATGTACCAGCGTATGCCCTTTATTCCAAAGAACACAATAAGAGCCGCTGCAATTATGGTAAAAAACTTTTTCATTTTAACTTGCGAAGCATTATTTTATCCCCTTCCTGCGGAACATAGCCTTCGGGCAATTCATTCAATTTGATTATGCTCTTTTCCTGCACGGCAAAACGCTGGCAAACATCATGCAGATTCTCCCCTTCCGAAAAAACAAACATTTCCATTCCGGGAGAGGCAAACCTCTTTTTGCGCTGCAGATAAACGACTGTGCCCTTTTCAAGGGCCTGCTCGGCGGAAAGGTCGTTGAAACGGAGTATTTCTTTTAGGAACAGATTATATGCCTCGGCAATGGAGGAATAGGTTTCGCCGGGCTGCGAATACACAAAACGTACTCCGTTGCGCTTATAAAGCGGACGCGACAAGCTGTAGGAATAGTGCTCGCCCTTGACTACCCTGTGCTCGCTTTTCTTTTCAATAAGCAAAGGCGCTTCCGGCACGCTCACCTTTTCCCCGGAGGAACCGATGTCAAAACGGTGGAGATTGTAATCCTCAATGATTTTTATAAGCTTGTCGGCATATTTCGGGTCGGTGGCATAGCCCGCTTCTTTAAGCCCGCGAGCCCAGCCTTTATAGTCGGTTGGAGCAAGTTCGAAAAGAGGCTTGTAGCGGTCGCGGTAGCGCAGGAAGTCCGAATGGTCCCGGAAGCTCTGGGCATCGCTTGCATAAACCCTGAAACACTCTTGGGAGGCATCATCATCGTGATACATCTTCTTGCCTTTCCAGTCGCTGTGGCACTTGATGCCAAAATGATTATGGCCTTCTACGGCCAATTTGGAGAGCCCGTAGCGGCTTTCCAACATGCCCTGTGCGAGAGTTATGCTGGCAGGCACGCCGGTGCGCCGCATTTCCTTGACCGCTATGCCGGAGTATTTGGCAATGTAGCTCTCTTGAGGAGTGCTGTCAGAAGCAGCCGCAAACAAAATTGCGAAAGCGGTAAATATAAGCGTTAGAGTCCTTTTCATCTTTCCATAGGGATTTCAAAAATATCCCCGTCATCAGCCGCTACCGTATTTGCAAAAATCGTACGGCATTCATTCACGAAAATTGACAAATCCTTGATGCGGGAAGAATAGTGGCCGATTATAAGCGTGCCCGCCTCCGCTTCGGCAGCGCAGCGAGCGGCATCGAGGGAGGTGGAATGGAAGTATTGCTGTGCCTTATGGGCAAGCTCCTGCGGATAAGTAGCTTCGTGATACAGCATATCCACGCCCTTAATCCAATTCGGCAATTCCGGGAAGGGAGCGGTGTCGGAGCAATAGGCATAAGTGCGGGGTTTCCAGGCATTGCGGCGCAGTCCCACCTCCTCAGTGCAAAGGAAACCATAGCATGGGGTATTGTGATTGAGCGGAAAAGCCGACACATGCAAATCGCCATCCGAGAAAATTTCCTCCGGCTCCTCCATCGTAAGCGGGGTAAAAACAAGTTCGAAGCCGAGTTGGGCGCCGAATGTATTAAGGAAGAAATCCAGCACGGGAGCAAGGTTGGAAGGTCCGAAGATGGAGAGAGGCGCCGTGCGGTGAAAGAGCGACATGGTATTCAAAAGGCCGAAGAGGCCGAAAAGATGGTCGCCATGGATATGGGAGATGAAAATAGCCTGTATCTTCACAAAAGAAAGATGCTCCTGGCGCAGGCGCTGCTGCGTGCCCTCTCCGCAATCCAAAAGGTATAAGCGCCCGTGCACTGAAAGTGCCTGGGCGCTTGGATTTCTGTCAGAGAAGGGTACGGCCGAAGCAGTACCCAACATGGTAACAGAGAAATTCATTACTTCCCTTTTGCCTCGAGCTTGTCCTTAAGGGCGGCAAGAGCGTCAATATCGCCGAGAGTTGCTTTCTCGATATTGGCATTGACACGTTTAACGGCCTTCTTGGTGCTCTCGGTTTCAGCGGCTGCGGCACGAGCCTTTGTCTCCTGATAAGTGCGCAGATGGCTGAGGAGGATACGGCGGGTGCTGCGGCGAAGCTCTACAACCTTGAATGAAAGAGTTTCTCCTGCAACTGCCTGTTTGCCGTCTTCCTTGATAAGCTCGCGGTTGAATGCAAAGCCGGGTACTTCAGCGCCCAATTCGACATTGGCGCCCTTGTCGGTTGTGGAAGTAATTGTGCCCTCTACCGTACTGCCTACGGGGAACTCAGCTTCTATGGCATCCCAAGGATTGGGAGTGAGTTGCTTGTGACCGAGGCTGAGCTTGTGACCGGCTTCAT
>JAAZIW010000150.1 GCA_012800665.1 Rikenellaceae bacterium | reverse complement strand
TTGCGACTGATATTTCTTGGGACTTATGCCGGCGGCGTTCTTGAAATAACGCGCAAAATGGGAGATGCTGGGGAAGTTTAGCGCATCGCTTACCTGCTGTACGCTGTATGCTCCGCTGCGCAGCATGGTTTTCGCTTCTAAAATAACATATTCCTGAATCCAATCGAGAGGGGAGCGTCCGCTCGCTTTAAGCACCGATTTGGCAAAATATTTTGGCGAGAGGCATGCCAAACCCGCATAATATGCAACATCTCGATGCTCTGTGTAGCCTTCTGCTAAATTGGAAAGGAAAGACTTCAAGGTTTTATCTGCAGCCGACAAGGGAACAGATACGACTCTTTCGAGTTCCTTCGCCATACTGATGGCCACCACTCCCGACATTACCTGTATATAGGCGCGTACAAGGTCATCAGTCATCCTATCCGGAAAGCGGCGGAGCATGTGCCATAGATGGGAATAACTTGCAATTGCTTCTGCCATAAGTTCCTCACCGATATTGGCAAAGATTGGGGAAACGAAACGCGAGCGCTCGTAAGCGGAATGGAATTGAGTTAAGGTGGGCGAATAGCTGTCATCGGATACAGCCATGCAAAGCACTTTGCTGCCGGGGAGCAGTTCTAAACTTTCCACAATGGTGTTCGGCACAACTATAAGCAGCTGGTCTTTGCGGATGGTATAGTCTTTAAGATTACAACGTGTTTTTATTTCTCCTTCTTGGCAGATAATCACTATGGTAAAAACCACCCTGTTGGGAAAGGTGGCCTGCAATGTGTGTAAAAGTTCGTAGCTTCTATTTTGCGCAGACTCATTGGCATTTCCGTACAGGCGAAGCTTGTCTTCGAAGGCCGCCATGTCTTTCGAAGAGGGCAAGATGGAGAATTGGATATATGGTAAAGTTGTCTTCATATTTATTAAAACTACAGTTTTTGAGTCATTTTGTACAAAAATAATGATAAAATTTGTGATTTTATAATAAAAATAAGCTCCTTTTGTTAAATATTTCACTCTAAACGGAAGTAAGTTTGGTGTTAATAATGGCGAAATTTATCATGTTGATTTTTAAAGCATTGCTTGACATGAAAAAGAATTTCATTATCACAGGGGCTGCAGGTCATCTTGCAGGAGTCATTATCCGCAAACTCGGCCGCTTGGGATGCTATGTGCGCGGGCTTGTCTTGCCGAATGAAGAGGGCCCCGAACAGGAAAATGCCGAATATATCAAGGGTGATATTACCATTCCGGAAACCTTGGACCCTCTTTTCTCCGGTCTGGACCCGAAAGAAACCGCCCTTATTCATACCGCCGGCCTGATCAGCGTACAAGAAAAGGTCAGTCCCTTGGTTAAGAAAGTAAATGTTGACGGCACAAAAAATATTATAGCAAAATGCCTGCAATATGGTATTTCGCGTCTTGTATATGTAAGTTCGGTACACGCCATCCCCGAAAAGGGAAAGTGGGAGGAGGTAAGTGAAATCAGCGATTTTGATCCCGATAAAGTAGAGGGAGCTTACGCCAAAACGAAAGCCATGGCAACCAAGGCGGTTTTAGAAGCAGGGAAAGACGGCCTGGATGTGGTGGTGGTACATCCATCGGGGATTATCGGGCCTTATGATGACGGTCGGAACCATCTTGTTCAGTTGTTTCAAATGTATTTGCGCGGTAAACTGCCCGCCGTGGTTACAGGAGGCTTCGATTTCGTGGATGTTAGAGATGTCGCAGACGGGATACTGTCTGCCGGCGAAAAGGGCCGCAGCGGAGAATGCTACATTCTTTCAAACCGATATTTCACAATGAAAGAGATAGCGGAGTATATGAGATTAGCTTTGGGAAGAAAGTGCAAACTGCCCGTTCTGCCGCTTGGATTTGTAAAAACCTTGGCTTACTTTTTTGATTTTATAGCAAAAATCGCAGGTATCCGCAATATATTCACTCCTTATTCTTTTGCCACTCTCGGCACCACCACTTATTACAGCCATTACAAGGCCACGGTCGAATTCGGCTATCATCCCCGCGATATGAAACAGACTGTCAAGGATACGATGGACTATTTGAAAGGTCGATTGAAATAGTGCGAAAAATACTCAGAGCGAAAGCTCCTGTTTTATTTTCGGTAAAACTTTAAGGTCGGCAGGAAGCCACCTGACATTGTCGAGTCCCGCCGCATCCAGCCAAACGGCATCGGCATGTTCAAGAAGTTCCAATTGTCCGCTCACAACATGGCAGAGAAAACAGTGCATCGTCAGGTGGAAATCCGGGTAGTCATATTCCACCGTCTGTATAAATTTATCTATCGCTATCTCTATTTCCAACTCCTCTTGAATTTCGCGGAGCAGGGCCTCCTGCGCTTTCTCTCCGGCCTCTATCTTCCCGCCCGGGAATTCCCACCAGCCCTTCCATTTGCCATATCCGCGCTGAGTAGCCAAAATTTTTC
>JAAZIW010000149.1 GCA_012800665.1 Rikenellaceae bacterium | reverse complement strand
TTCCGCCCAATAACGGAAGATGACTTTGATTTCCTTATGGAAATTGCCGAGCTGCTCAATTCATTTCCGACCGTACCCTGCAACGACTGCAAATATTGTATGCCTTGCCCTTACGGGATAGATATTCCTGGCATCCTCTTGCACTATAACGAAATGGTGAACACCAACCAGGTTGCCACCTCGCAGGAGCAGAAAGACTATAAAAAACTGCGCCGCAGGTATCTGCTTTCCTACAACAGAGCTGTGGAATCGCTTCGCCAAGCCGACCATTGCATCCAATGCAACACTTGCATATCCCAGTGCCCCCAGAGCATTAACATCCCTAAAGAACTCCAGCGCATCGGCAATTACGTAGAAAAACTAAGAGCGGAAACCTTATAAAAACCACCTTGGCAATGATCGTGGGAATGCTCTTATGCAGCGGTAGCGGGAATGCGCTTAAGCGTTGAAAAACTAAGGGCTATATACGGCTTAAAGTGAAGCGGAATTCGAGTCCTTGAGGTTTAAGATTTGAGGCGGAGATACTGCCTCCGCGGAAAATTACTGCATTCCTTACGATGGAAAGGCCGAGCCCGGAGCCTTCTGTATCAGGCGATTCTTTTTGGGGAATACGGTAAAAGCGAGTGAAAATTTTGTCCAAATATTCTTCGGGCACTCCGGAGCCTGTATCGGAATAAATAAAATTGAGCTTGCCGTCTGCACTATCCTTGCATTCCAAATGAATGGAAATCCCCTCGCCTCCGTATCTGATTGAATTTTCCACAAGATTGCGGAATATTGAGTAAACCAATGTATAATTGCCCTTGATAGACACTCCTTCCTGTATTTGATTATCAACGCTAATCTTTTTTTCTTTTATCGCAGCGCCTAATTCATCAAACACCTCTTCCGTAATTTTACGGATGCCGATATGGGCCTTTGTAATCATTTCCGGCGCATCCTCAATCTTGGTCACGAGAGAAATGTCCCTGATAAGGTCGGAAAGGCGGAGGGCTTGCAGATAGGCCCTTTGAGTGAAGAGAACCCTCTTCTCCTCCGGCAAAGAGGGATTGTCCATAAGTGTCTCTAAATAACCCCTTATGCTCGTTACGGGAGTCCTCAACTCATGAGCTATGTTATTTGTCATGAGCTTTTTCTGAGACCTCAGCTTCTTGTCTGTATCTTTTCTGGCATCATCACTGAAACGGCGCGACAGGAAAATTACAACAAGCGCGACTGCCGCTAAAAACAGTATTATAATAAGCAGCACCATATCCAAAGTAATTATTCACTGTCTTCGATGGAGTATCCGTAGCCGGCGCGATTGCCAAGCAGATTTCGATATGGGCCTAATTTGCTGCGTATCCTTGCGATATGTACATCCACGGTTCTGTCAAGGACATAGGGAGTGTCTTTCCAAAGTTCCCGAAGAAAGTCGGACCTTGAAAAGGTTTTACCGCGATTGGATGCAAGAAGATATAAAATGTCGTATTCTTTACGCGAGAAAGGAACCGGCTCGCCGTCTATTGTTACCGTACTGTTTACTGTATCAATGGAAATCCCCTCAATTATTATATTGGAAGGAACTGTTTCGCTTTTTGAAGACCTCTTGAGAACGGCTTTTACTCTTGCCAAGACCTCGTTCACCGAGAAGGGCTTGCTTATATAGTCATCCCCTCCTGCCGAAAAACCGGTAAGCAGGTCATTTTCTTCGTTTCTTGCGGTAAGGAATATGATGGGAATGTTGCATTCGTCGGTCTTGCGAAGCGTATCGGCAAGTTTAAACCCCGACATTCCGGGGAGCATGACATCAAGGAGGATAAGGTCTAATTCCATCCCTTTGCGGATTTGAATGAGGGCGGATTCAGCTGTGCCGGCTTCGAGCGTTTCGTAACCGGCGGCTGACAGGTTAAATGCGAGAATTTCTCTTATATCAGCTTCATCATCAACTATCAATATCTTCTTTCCCATTATCTTCTATGTTGGTTGTTATAGTCTGTCTTTTCTGCGCCGTCGCTCTTACTTTGATTGCGCTTGACCTTGGGTGGATTCAATTCGATATGGCCGCAGCGATGGTTTTAGGCGAAAATATAGGAACTACAATTACAGCCAACATAGCGGCCATAGTCGCGAATACTGAGGCAAAAAGAGCTGCGCTTACGCATACCCTGTTTAATGTCTTCGGAGTAATATGGGTGCTTATATTTTTCCGTCCTTTCTTAAGCCTTGTCCAATGGATAGTGTCTTTGATGAACGTAGATGCGTACACCTCTCTGGTGTATGGAATCTCAATGCTTCATACAACCTTCAATGTCATAAATACATCCATTATGATATGGTTTGTGAAACCGCTGGCGAAGCTTGTGACTTGGTTGATAAAGGACAAGAAGCCGACCAAGACTTTCCAGGAAATACAATATCTCGATTACGGATTAATCCGCACGCCGGAACTCGCTATTACCGAAGCGGGTAAAGAAACCATACATTTCGCTAAGATAATGAAGAACGGATTGGAGTATCTTGATGCCGCTATACGCAATTCCGATTCTCCGGAAAAGTTTATGGAATACAGAGAGAAGCTTGTTAAGTATGAGGAGATTTCGGATAAAATAGAATATGAAATCATTAAATTCCTTAACGACCTCGGCAGGGAGGGTTTGAGCGAAGAGTCGAAAGCTAATGTAAGGTCGCTCATCCGTATCTGTAGAGAATTGGAGTCGCTTGGAGACAGCGGGGAATCCATAAGCCGTTCGATAATGCATATGCAGGCTTACGGAAGGACTCTGACTCCTGAACATGTGTCAAAACTCAGCAGGATGACGGGCATGCTCTCGCAGGCATACGAGGATATGATTTGGAATCTTGAAAATGCTGCAGATATAAAAGACATTAAAAATGCCGAGATAGATGAACAGGCCATCAATGAATATAGAGATGAGTGCCGCGAGGAAGAACTTAAGGATATTGAATCCAAGGGGGATGCCTATTTCGAGACTGTATTCTATCTGAATACCCTCAACGGGCTCGAAAAGATGGGAGACTTCCTGATCAATATCTCTCAGGCTTTAGTCTTATAACTGCTTGAATCCTGGCGCAACGGGACAGACTTCTTGCATCTTGCACTTTGCATCTTGCAAATGCCATCCTGACCGCCTGAAAAATTAAAATTCGGATACTACAGACAAGCTTCGGGCAAATGCGCTCAAACTTCAATCTGATGCAGATTTAAATCTACAATACTATATTTTGGAAGCCGGCTGAATTCAGTCGGCTTCTTTAAAAGTACTCTGCCTGGCAAGTTTTTCAACTCATGGTCGGTCAAAAAGGGCCGGAAATGCTTGATCATGGTTCTACAAACAGTCCGAGGTTGCCAATCTCCCGTCCGTTTTATCATGTTGCGGCCCGTGAAGCAACCCTAAAACTTGCCCAGCCTGCAATCCTCAAAGCGGGCGTAAAATGGAAAGTGCTGATAATGAGGCAGATCCTTAAACAAGACCTGGCAAAATTTCATACTCTTCTTTAAGGATTTCACTGATAGTCAGAGAGTTACATTTTACGCACCAGTTTTGTTCAACTTAGAGGGAGGTGAAGAAGCCAAAAGGGCCGAAAACGTTTGACCATGAGACGAAAAGTGGAGGTAGCGACGAAAACGCCTATAATGTTCCGGCCGGACAAGAATTGAAACAGAAAACCGACCATGACCGGCGAGGCAAGGCGATTTATGAAAAGCAATGCTATATTTTTTATATCTTTGCGAAACAGGCTTTATAAGAATGCGGCCGTTTAAGCCGACAAATCGAGAAGCCGTGAAATTAAAATCATATCAGCAAATGTTAAGCGCCTTAGTCTCAATATTGGTTTTATCCTCGCTCTCGCAGAATGTTCTCTCGCCGAACAAGCCTATGCCAAATGCTCTTGCACAGAATGCACCTGGGCAGAATGCGACAGTGCAAAGCGCTCTCGCGCCGAACAAGCCTATGCCAAACGCTCTTGCACAGAATGCAACAGTGCAAAGCGCCCTTGACACAACCCGTCTACCGCAACCTGTCTTTGCCGAAAATCCGGGATTATTCAAGCCCCAAATCATTTGGGAGTGCAACACCCCTTCTACAAACAAACCGCCCCTTGACCCCATCTCTCTTTTCATCGAAAACGTTCTCGGCATACGCTCGGTGGATGCCGAGAAACTTACCGTAGATTGGGATATACATCACAAGTGCTTGCATGGAGTGCGCAATCTTCGCTTCGGGCCCGTAGTCACAGACCTTATTTACGAAAAAGGACTGGTAAAGGCCAAATCCAACAAGGAATATACGCTTGTGGTTTCCGGCCGCAAATATAAAGTGCCTGCCGGCAATTCCACTTTCTCGGTGATAAACAGAAGAGAATTTATGGTGGAGCCTTACACCCTGCCGGACCCTCTGCAAGGCGTTTCAAGCCCTGATGAATGGCCATCCCGCAGAGCGGAAATCCTATCCCTTTTCGAAAGGGAAATGTACGGGCAGATGCCTCCTTCTTCTCCAATCTTCCTTAAAGAACTCGAAAAAGGAAAAACTTTCGGGCGTTTGGGGCTAAGACGCCAGCTGAGGATGTGGTTTAAGCCGGACCATACCGGACCGTATATAGATTGGCTGATTGTTTATCCTCGAAGGTCCCGCAAGCCTGTTCCAGCTATCATTATGCTCAATTATTACGGCAATCACACCATGCTGAGCGACAAGGAGGTGCGTCTGCCCGATTCCTGGCTCGAAAACGAGAAAAAGAAAGGCATTACCTCCAATAGGGCGGAGGAAGATATGCGCGGATATTATACCAATAAGGATAATCCATACGGTTATTATCCCATTGAGGAGATGCTTTCGAGGGGCTATGCCTTTGTGACCGCCTGTTATGGAGATGTCTCCCCCGACCCCGATGGCGCTGCCGCCCAAGAGGCCATGGCCTATACCAAAGTGTTCGAGCTTTGGGGTCCGCGCGACCCCTCCCGCAAGGACAATACTACAGCTTTGGGCGCATGGGCTTGGGCTTTGAGGCGAGGTTTGGATATGCTGGAGAAGGATAAGAGGATAGATGCGAGCAAGGTGGTGGTGACGGGGAGTTCGCGTCTTGGAAAAGCTGCGCTGATAGCCGGCGCCTATGATGAGCGCTTCGCGGTGACAGTGGTGAACCAGACGGGAGGAGGCGGAGTACCTCTTGCAAAACGCAACTTCGGTGAGAGCGTGGCTTCCGAAACCGCTGCCTTCACCCATTGGTTCTGCAGAGCTTACGACAAATATGCCCACGCGGAGGACACACTGCCGTTCGACCAGCACATGCTTCTCAGCTGCATCGCTCCCCGTCCGCTATTAGTCCAGGGTTTCAACAATACTTGGTTCGATACTTATGGCGAATTTCTCAGTCTCAAGGCCGCAAGCCCGGTATGGGAGTTTCTCGGCAAAGAAGGACTGCCCGATGTTCCCTGGCCGGACATCTATGATGAATCTGCAATAGGACCGTATTTAGGCTACGTCCGCCGCGACAAAGCCCACGGCATCCTCTTGGAAGATTGGCATTGGCTGCTGGATTTTGCAGATAAGCATGTTAGGTGAATCGACCTCTCACTCAAGCCTGTTTTCAACTTCGCTGTTTTTTGATACAGCCAACTTCAGATTCCTAAACGCAGAATATTATTCTCTACGCCTGCATGACAAAAGGATACAGCTGTATCCTTTTGCAAATTTAAACCATCTATCCCCCTATATCTTTATTTTAACCTTCCTCTGATACTTACGGCTTTTTTCAGCAGCGAAGCCCATAATGTGGCTCTCGATCGAAACGTCTATTGTGCTTGTCAAGCGATTCGGATCCTGCCAAGCAACTGCCTCAACGAAATCGCGCATCAAAGCGTGGTCTCCACCGCCATGCCCGGCTCCCTTGTATTCGGGAATTTCCGACACCTTGCGATTCCATACCTGTTTTTCGCCTGAACGGAAATCCCACACGGTAAACTGAGCCCCATCCCCATCTATCATTCCGGTGGTCCCCATTATTCTGGTTCTGCGCCTTCCCTTAGGTGTAAATGCCTCCATTGAGAAGCTGGCTGTTACGTCATCTTCAAACAGCATCGCTGCGACATAGTGATCCGGCTGATCATTGTCGCAATAATAAACACAGCGCCCATACGCGCTTGTTCGAAGCTTTTCAATAATATCTTCGCGGGTATATCCCTTCGGGAGATCAAACACATGCAAATGTCTGCGTTTATTGGCATAAATATCAATGGCGCTGTAAGGACACTTGGCCTCGACCGGACAACCGTCAGTGCAGCGTTTGGGAGCGCCTTCAGGGGCGTTGTCGGATTTGAATAAATGAAGCGAGCCGTCTGCGGCTATCGACTTGCAAGGCTTGTCAATTATCCAGCGCAAGAAGTCCAAATCGTGGCAGGATTTTGCAAGGATGATGGGTGTGGTCTCTTTGGAATTACGCCAATTGCCCCGCACATACGAGTGAGCCATATGGGCATATTGAATCGGCTCTAAATGCTGGAAGCTGACAGGATTGCCGATGTAACCGCGTCTTACAATTTCGCGCAGAGCAATAAAATATGGAGCATAACGCAATACATGGCACACTGCTACAATCTTCTTATACCGATGGGTCTGAGCCAGGATGTCACGGCATTGTTTTTCGGTTTGAGCGCAAGGCTTCTCGAGAAGCACATCATAGCCGAGTTCCAGCGCCTTCATGCAAGAGTCATAATGCAAATCGTCCGGCAATGCTATCACCATGGCATCTGCAATTTTCCCTGCGGCAAGCAGTTCGCGATAATCGCCGAATTGACAGTTTTGCGGAATTGAATGTTTTTCCGCCACATTGGCTTTTCTTGCCGGATTGATGTCAGACACTCCAACCACTTTGACTGCATCGGGGTAGAGCTCGGCATATCTTGCATATACACTTCCTCTATTTCCCGCCCCAACGATAACCATAGTAATCTGCTTGTTAACATTCGGCCTGAGGCCGCGAATGCCAAGATCCAACGAATTCAAAGAACCAGGTTCCTTGAGCTCCGGATTGAAAGGTTCTGTGAGTGCCTTTTGTTCGGGACTGAAAGTTCCTGCAAGCGCTTTCGGAGCCACAGCCGCTCCGGCCGCAATAAGCCCTATTCCTTTGAGAAAATCTCTGCGTTTCATAGTTCTAATGTGTTGTTTGAACAAAGATAGAAAAAGATTTTCCAATAAAAAACGGCCTGCAGTTTCCTACAGACCATTTTATGCGGAGAGAAGGAGATTCGAACTCCTGGTACCCTTACGAGTACGGCAGTTTAGCAAACTGCTGGTTTAAGCCACTCACCCACCTCTCCGGATTGGG
>JAAZIW010000148.1 GCA_012800665.1 Rikenellaceae bacterium | reverse complement strand
ATGCCTCCGAAGTCGATATAGCCCCCCTCTATCTTCGAGTAATTCACATGGCCTTTATCTGTGCCGTTCTTTTTCCAAAGCGCTATCAGGTCGGGAATAAAATAGATGCCCGGCTCTACGGTAATCACATTGCCGGGGACAAGCTTGCGGGCCATTCGCAGAGAGCCGAGCCCTAACTGCTTGCTGCGGGTCTGGTCGTCATCATATCCCACCAAATCTTCTCCGAGGTCTTCCATATCATGCACATCCAAGCCCATATTGTGACCGAGCCCGTGCGGCATGAAGAGTCCCGCTATGCCGAGTTCCATCATCTCATCCAAATCTCCCTCAACCAAGCCTAATTGGCGGAGATTGTCCAACATATGGCGGCAAGCGGCAAGATGCACGTCCCTATATGCTACGCCCGGCTTTATAAGACTGAAAGCCAGCTCATTGCATTCATAAACCGTCTGATATATGTCCCGCTGTTTCGGAGAATATTTGCCTGACGTGGGGTAGGTCCGAGTGAAGTCGGAGGCATAATGCGAATTGGTTTCGGCGCCGGCATCTATCACCATCAGCTTGCCGGGGACAATCGGGAAACCGTGCTCGTGATTATGGAAAATCTCCCCATGCTGGGTAAGGATGGTGGCGAAAGATGCTCCCCAGCCCTCGGATAAAGCCACCCCCTCCATCTCCCCTACTATCTCCTGCTCTATGCGGCCGATGCGGATGCCTTTGCGGGCGACCGTGTGCATTTTCTGCCCCAACACTCCGGCTTTGTCAAGCTCAATTATCTCTTCCGGCTCCTTAACCAACCTCATCTTGATGATTGCGCGGATAAGCGCTTCCGATGGCTCATCAATACCCAAACTTTGGAGTTTGAGAATATTATAATAATGGCTGGGAGGAATGGTATGGATAGGGCGCCCCTTCACTATGGCGGCGCTCACGATGAGGTCCAATTTGGAGTAAGGCGCAGTCGCAGCAACCCCCACCTCTGCAGCTCTTTTGGCAACGCTCGGCTGAGGCCCCATCCAAATAATGTCATCTATGGAGATATCATTGGCATAAATCGTTTCCTCCCCCGACTCAAGGTCTATGGTTGCAGCAAAGCGGGGCTCATCTATTCCCCAATAATAAAGCCAGGTGCTGTCCTGACGGAATTTGTAGCAATTATCTTTGTACTGAGCAGGAGCCTCCACATTGCCGATGAAGACCGCTATTCCCTTTTCGCCCTTAAGCAAGCTCAGCAATTGCTTCCTGCGGGCAATATATATCTCTTTTTTAAACATGACTTACAAAGATAGCGAAAAAGACTTATTTTTGCGGAGTATGGATTCGAGAATTCTAAGGCTCAGCTTGAGCAAGGCCATAAGGGCAATGGCAGATTTGGTGATGCCGCGGATATGCGTGGTATGCGGCCGAGATTTGCTGCTCGTCGAAAACCATATTTGCACCGAGTGCGAGGCGGAGCTGCCGCTTACTCATTTTTCTCGTCAGCGGGACAATCCCATGGCGGAGGCTTTTAATTCTATGATTCAAAGGGAGATAGAGGCGGGCGAGGAAGGATTCGAGCCTTTCAGCTATGCGACTGCGCTGATTTATTATTCCGGCTCTTCCGCATATAAAAATATCCCCCGCGAGTTAAAATATGGGCGCAATTTCAGCGAGGGGAGATATTTTGCGAAGATGCTTGGAAGGGAGCTTGCATCATCGGCCTTGTTTGCCGATGTAGATGTGATTGTGCCGGTGCCTCTGCATTGGGTAAGGAGATGGAAGAGGGGATATAATCAGGCCGAAGTTATTGCAAAGAGTGTTGCAAGGGAGATGGGTGGGATTAGCGTTCAGCGCGGTTTAGTCAAACGGGTGCGGTATACCAAGACGCAGACAAAACTACATAAGAGCAAGCGTTATTCCAATGTGGAAAATGCATTTAAGGCGAAGAGGTGTAGCCCCGCGCCGAAGCATATTCTGCTGGTTGACGATGTATTTACCACCGGCTCAACCCTCTGCGCCTGCGAAAGGGCTCTCAGGAAGGTTTTCCCCGCTGAGACAAGGATTTCCGTTGCCACATTGGCCTTTGTTAAAGAGTAGAGCGGCTGTCGGCGGCAGCGATGGCGGCAGCAAATCAGGCTAGCGTATATTTTCTCCGGACAGCAGCGGTTCTAATTCAGCGGACAGCTGCCCTGCATCTTCAAAGACAATCCCCTTTATCCCAACCAGGGCGGCCCCGACAATATTTTCTACGCAATCATCTATAAACACGCACTCCTCCGGCTTTAAAGAATAGCGCTCCAAGAAATATTCATAAATATCGGGATTGGGCTTAAGCATATGCACCTCGCCGCTTATGCTATCTTCAAAACCATCTACATAAAAGCGGAAAGCCTCTGCAAACTCTGGATAACGGGCCGACCACTTTTCAATCAGCTCCTCCATCGGCTTACCTATATCACCATCGAT
>JAAZIW010000147.1 GCA_012800665.1 Rikenellaceae bacterium | reverse complement strand
CTCCTCTCCTCTCCTCTCCTCTCCTCTCCTCTAGTTCCCCATAACGCCCTCCACTCACTTTTTCGCTTCATGGTACGACATTTTCGGCCCTTTCCGTCATACCCCCCCCTGGAAAAAATGGCAGGGCTACGACACTTTCGGTCCTTTTTGTCATACCATGATGAAGTCCGCCGCCTTCTTACACCTCTGATTATTAATGAGACATTTTTTGCAATCGCCAGTAATCACTGCCTCCTTCCAGATCCTCCGCTTCTGCTGCTGAGTTCCGGCTTCCGATTAAAAAAATTGTTATATTTATAGTCAAAAGTTCTACAAAAACAGCAAGAGCGATTCCGACACAAGGAAAGTTGTTGCAAAATCAATAGAGCCACAGAAAAATGAAAAAACTTATTGCATTATTGATGATTTCGCTATCAGCCGTTTCTTTTGCTCTTGGGCAGAGTGGCGACTGGTCCGGGAAACTCGATATATATGGAAATTCCCTCATCCTGGTTTTTCATCTTTCCGATGAAAACTGTACAATGGACTCGCCGGATCAAGGGATTAAAGACATTCCGGCATCTTTGGAAAGAACATCTACAGGGATAAAAGTTTCCATCCCCTCAATCAATGCAAGCTACGAAGGTTTTTTCATGGGGAAAACAGTATCAGGAACCTTTACTCAGCATGGCAGATCTTTCCCTTTGACATTGACCCCGGGCATACCCAAAAGAAATCGGCCGCAAACGCCTGTGGGTCCTTTTCCGTACAAAACAGAAGAACTGAGTTTCAGCAATGGCGAGGCCGTGCTGAAAGGCACGCTCACCTTACCGGAGAAGTACGATAGAAACACTCCTGTTTTAATTATGGTGACAGGCAGCGGGCTCCAAAACCGCGACGAAGAAATGTTCGAACATAAGCCATTTGCCGTGATTGCCGATGCTTTGGCACGACATGGCTTCGCAAGCCTCCGTTATGATGACCGCGGATTTGGAGATTCCACTGGCGATTTAGTCTATGCAACGACAGAGGATTTTAAGAATGACGCATTTGCAGGGATTGAACTGCTTCGTAAACGTTTCTCTCATGTGGGTGTTTTAGGACATAGTGAGGGAGGCACCATAGGTCTGATGCTGGCAGCAGAAAAGAAAGTTGATTTTGTAGTGAGTCTTGCCGGAGCCGTAGTGTCGGGAAAACAAATTCTGCTTGAACAAAACCGCTGGGCATTATTGCAAGCAGGATATTCCGAAGATATAACAAAGAATTATTGCAAAGTATTGGAAGGTCTTTTCGAAGATATAGAAACCGGCATAACTCCAAAACTAAATGGGCAAGGCTTGCCTCCCGAACTTGAAAATAACCTTAAAGCTGTTTTAACGCAAGCCGGTACGCCTTATATGCGATATTTTCTTTCGATGGATATATCTTCGAGCTTGGCCGATATAACATGCCCCGTACTTGCCTTGAATGGCACCAAAGACCGCCAGGTGGATTGCGAAGAAAATCTTGGCGCTTTGCGTGAAGGCCTTTCCGGAGCAAAGCGGATTGTTCCTGTAAAAGGAGTCAATCATTTATTCCAGCATTGCGATACCGGTGATATTTCAGAGTATAAAGAGATTGAAGAAACCATCGCCCCTGAAGTACTCGAAACGATAGTTGCTTGGCTTAAAGAATTATACACCGGCTCATAGAAAATTCTTAGTTGTTCGGCATTATAGGCCTTACAGGCGTTTACCGCCAGGACGGTGCTTTGGGGTAATGCCTTATAAAGCAGCATTCCTCCCCCAATAAAAGTCGAAAGATAAAGGCCGGATGAAAATGCGCCTACACCCAAAGCTATTATTACCCCCTCTGTAAAGAAATATCCTGCAGCATTCGCCCAATCAGCCGAATAGGCATTCCCCACTCCCGGCAACACGCTTAAAATCATTGCCCAATCTTCACTTTTTTGAGCCGCTTTATGAGCGGAAAGATATTTGCTTATCGCATTACTGTCATCTTCCCGGAGAGTTCCGGTGGCAATAGCTTCATCCAACAAGACCGCAAAATCCGAAAACAGGCCTGCCGAATAGGCATATTGCAATTTTTTATATGTGAGCTCGCTTCTCTGCAAAGGAGATAAACCAAAAAGAGGAATTCTACATATGGTATTATATGCCCGCTCATTTTCGCCTGCATCTGAAAGAATCCCGGCCTTTTCCAATAAAAGGGCTTTTTTTTCTATCCTCGAATCGGCATTCCAAACATCCAGCTCGCACATTGCTGCCTTTAATAATGCATCTACACCGACATCAGCACTGCTGTTAATGGCGCTACCCATACAGCCGCCTGCGCCGCTACCAGCCCAAGCACCTAAACCGCCATCTAAATTCGCGCTCTCTTGCCCCCTAATTGGGAAGCTCGTGAAGAGGAATGCGAATATTGAACAAAAGAGTAGCTTTTTCAGCATCTGATATTGTGTT
>JAAZIW010000146.1 GCA_012800665.1 Rikenellaceae bacterium | reverse complement strand
ACCTATGTGGAGCCCTTTGTCGGTGGAGGAGCTGTATTATTCAAGCTTCTTTGGGAATATCCCAATATAAAAAAGGCCGTCATCAACGATATTAATCAAGACCTTATAAACACTTACCGCGTAGTTAAAGAAGAGCTTGAAGCTCTGATTGACGAGCTCTCTAAGATTCAGGCGGAATATCTTCAGATGGGAGAAAATGAAAGAAAAGAGTATTTCCTTACAAACCGCACCCTTTTCAATTCAAAACAAAGTTCAAGGGTAAAAGCAGCCGCCTTATTCATCTTCTTAAATAGAACTTGCTTCAACGGCCTGTATCGCGTAAATTCAAAGGGAGAATTCAATGTTCCGCACGGCAGATATAAAAATCCCCGCATCTGTGATGCCGATAATCTCAGGGCCGTTTCAGCCGTCCTGCAAAAAGTAGAAATTCTCTGCGGCGATTTTGCCGAAACAGAGCGCTATGCCGGACCGGACACCCTCTATTACTTGGATCCGCCCTATAAGCCCATCACAGAAACATCCTCTTTCACCTCATATACAAAAAGCGGCTTTGACGATGCAGATCAAATCCGCCTAAGGGACTTCTGCAATAGAATAACAAAGAAAAAGGCGTTATTTATTGCCAGCAATTCCGACCCGAAAGAAACAAATGCGAAAGAGACTTTTTTCGACAACATCTATCAGCACTTTTCCATCAAGCGCGTTTCTGCTGCAAGAATGATAAATTCCAATCCATCCGGCCGCAGCCCTATACGAGAGCTGATGATTTCTAATATTATAAATAAATAGATATGAGAGATTTTACAGAATGGCTGGCAGGATTCCGCTCTGCAATAGCCGGATATAAGTATTATACCGACTTCGACAAAATCTACCGAAATGTGGACAACATCCGTGTGGAGCTTAATATTATGAACTCCCTGATAGGATGTGAAAACATTGAGGAAGAGTTTGTAAATTTATATCGGCGCTACCCCGAAATTCTGAAGTGCATTCCCATCCTCATTGCAAAACGCGAAACAGATATTCTAACTGTTGATTTTGACGGCGAACATATATACAACTTCAAGGAAAAGAATTATCCGATTGAGGACTATGTGACATTTATGCGCGAGACAGGGCTGTTCGACCTTATGCAAAAGGGGCATATCCAAAACCTTGTGGACTACGTTACCGGAGTGGAAGCGGGGCTTGATTCAAATGCACGGAAAAATCGAGGCGGCCATTTTATGGAAGATTTAGTGGAGAGTTATCTTATAAAAGCGGGATTGACAAAGGATAAGGATTATTTCAAAGAGATGTATATACATGAGATTGAAGAAAAGTGGGGAGTTGATTTATCTTGTATTTCCAATGAAGGAAAAACAGAGAAACGTTTCGATTTCGTGATAAAGCACCCTGATATGATTTACGGAATTGAAACCAACTTTTACGCCAGCAGCGGCTCCAAACTAAACGAAACCGCACGCAGTTACAAAAACATTGCGCTTGAAACCAAAGACTTGACATTTTTCAAATTCGTATGGATAACGGACGGGCATGGCTGGGGTTCGGCAAGGAATAATCTGAAAGAAACCTTTGAGGTGCTGGAACATCTCTATAACATCTCTGACCTTGAGGAAGGAGTGATTTCCTCGAAACTCGTGTAATCCCTATGCTCAAACCCTATTATAAATCCAACGACAAAAACTTTACCTTACTCAAAGGCGATTGCATAGAACTTTTGGATTCTTTCGACTTCGAGTTCGATATGATTTTCGCCGACCCGCCGTATCATCTTTCAAATGACGGCATAAGCATACAAAGCGGAAAGCCGGTATCAGTAAACAAAGGCTCTTGGGATAAATCTAAAGGGTTTGAGGAAGATTATAAATTCGACAAAAAGTGGCTTTCTGCCTGCCGTGAGCATTTGAAGCCTGACGGAACAATCTGGGTAAGCGGCACATATCACAATATTTTCTCGGTGGCTCGTTGTCTTACTGAGTTGAATTTTAAAATCCTCAACTGCATCACTTGGGTGAAAACCAATCCTCCGCCCAATCTCTCGTGCCGTTACTTTACTTATTCGGCAGAATATATCCTTTGGGCTCGGAAAGAACAGAAGGTTGCTCACTTTTATAACTATGAATTAATGAAAGAAATCAACGGCGGCACTCAAATGCGCGATGTTTGGACTCTGCCCGCTATTGCTCCTTGGGAAAAGTCGTGCGGTAAACATCCAACCCAGAAGCCGCTCTGCGTTCTTTCACGCATTATACAGGCCTCAACCAAGCGCGGAGCTTGGATTCTCGACCCTTTTACGGGAAGCAGCACCACCGGCATAGCCGCCGCATTGCTTGGACGCAGATTTCTCGGAATTGATCAGGAAGAAAAATTTTTGGAAATGAGCAAAGCCCGCCGCGAAGAACTCAACAGCTACAAGCGAAGAGAAGAGCTTTTGGGTAAATTGGAAAAGCAAGCTAAGCTTTTTAAAGACAGTGACATTCGCATACTTGCCGAGCCGGAAGTTTTTGATGGACGGGACTTGCCCTTTTGATTGACTTTTTGTAGAAATCACCCCGTTTTCTCCTTGCGGAATTGTATAAAACAGGTGTGTTTTACCTTGCGCTTTTGTATAAAAAGGGCATCTTTTACCTTGCGGAATTGTAAATTTTACTGCGTTTGTGGCTGTAAATCAATACGTTATATATAATTACAATTTTAACGACCTAAAATAGCCTATATCCTTATATTTTATTCCAAAGTTTATCCTTGTTATCCTTTGGGTTTCATGATTTTTCAGCAATTTATTTTCCCGTAATTGCTATATTTGAGAGCCAAAACATAATTATGCGCCTAAAAAATTATATCCTTATTTTATTTGCTATTGTTTTTGCTTGTTCCTGCTCCAACAAAAAAGGGAACGAACAATTGGATAAAGTAGAAGCGATTGTTTCCGAGCGTCCGGACAGTGCTCTTTTGTTATTGAAGTCTGTTAACATTTCGCCTTTTGAAAATAAGGCATTCAAGGCCCGATATTCTTTGCTGCACGCAATGGCGTTGGATAAAAGTTATATTGACACAACCAATGTCGATATAGTTATGCCGGCAGTTGAATATTACAGAAAACACGGAACGCCTGACGAAAAGCTAAAGGCATACTATTATCTTGGCCGCATTCTATACAACGGACAGGATTTCAATAAAGCTATAATCACTTTCACTCAAGCGTTAGAGTACGGAGAGAAATCTACCGACAATCAATACAAAGGCAGGGTAAACTTGGCAATAGCAGACACCTATGCCAATTTTTACAATAGGCCCGAAGAGCTGAATTACATTGACAAAGCAGAAAAATACTTTAGACAATCGGACAACGATAAACTTATAGATGCCGTCGTGTGCCGAAAGGGGATGGCTATGGCTAAAAATAAAGAATTTACAACGGCAAAGAACCTTCTTCTTTCTGTGCTTAATTCATCTGACAGAGAAATAAGATTAGAGGCTTTGGTTAATTTAGCATGCATAGAGGTGGAACGCGAGCCGAAAGATGCTAAAGCGGCATTAACTTATTTTAGAGAGGCGTTGAAAGAAGGTCGCCAACTTAACGTTTCGCAGTGTGCGGTTTATGCATATGTCTTAGCCGAAACGGGCTTTTCGCAAGAAGCGGAGCAAATATTTTCTTCGTTAGAAAAATTGAGCCCTAAAGCTAAAGCCGCTGCTCTCGCTTGGCAAACAAGCAGGTTGGAATCCGCAGGAGATTACAAACAGGCCTTAAATAATATAAGGTCGGTTTTAGCGTATCAAGACTCTATAGTAACCCTATCGCTTTCAAACTCAGTAGAAAAAGCCCAAAGCGATTATTTTCAAGAAAAGGCGATAGCTGTCGCGGCCAAATCGAAAAGTCGGTTTCTCACAATGCTCAGTATTGTATTGGGACTGCTTTTGGCCATAATAATATTATATACGGTCTATCGCTTAAAATTAGAAGAGGAAAGGAAAAATAGAGAAAGATTGATAGATATAAGCGACATGGCGCGTCGCCGAATAGCAGAAATAGACGAGAACGAGAGGAATTATTCAAAAAAAATAGATGCTATGCACGAGGAGGTGGAAAGCAAAGAAAAGCAGTTGGCTCAACTGCGCTGTAAATACACAGAAATGTATAAAGAACAATTCCACCGTTTGGGCAGTCTATACGAAACATACTCTATTGCAAACGGAGGGGCAGACTCACAAAGAATAGTTTATGAAAAAGTCCGCAATTTGTTGAACATAATCAATGGAGATGAAGAAGGGAAAAAAACATTTGAGGATATGATAAATGACATGTTAGATAACATAATGGTGAGTTTTCGAAAAGATTTTCCGAATTATTCGGAGGAAGAATATAGATTCATCAGCTATCTTTTCGTTGGCTTCGATGCCACATCGTTGAGTTTCATTTTCAACACCCCTTCTCTCGCAGCCGTCTATATGAGGAAGTCGCGTATCAAGAAGGCCATTCAAGAATCACAAGCCGAATTCAAAGAAAAATACCTTGAATATCTCGCATAATTTATTGGTAATCAGCGGCTTAGAAAAACATTTAACACAAATATTTTTTATAGACAAGTAATGTGCTGATATTCAGCCGGTTACACGTCTACAAAATTCTTGTTAGATTTTAAAATCTAACACGCCCCTAAAAACGGCCCTCCATGCATATGGGAGGTCGTTTTGCTTTTGCTCATTGTTAGACTATTTTTCTTCCTTTGGTCGTTTTTTTTGATTTTATTTGTAAGGCATACATAATGCGTTTTTATATAATCACTAAAAATTAATAACAATGAAAAAATCTAAGATTTTCTCAACAGCAATTGCTGTTCTTCTCTTATTTTCATATTTGCCTACAGACTCTAAAAATGTATCCTTGAAGATACTACAACCCGGAAGTCAGGATGTAACTCAACTTGTTGTGCTGGTTGATGATAACCACGCAAGCAAGCCACATGGAAGGAATCAAGTTTATATTCCAATAATAGCCTATTATGCGAGTATAAACTCTTGTATCTATGTCAATTTTACCGACTATTTGGGCGATGTTCAGGTAGAGGTGGAAAATATTGTTACCGGAGAGTACAACCTTTCCGTCATTGACGCTTTTGAAGAAATGGCTACAATTCCTCTTTCCGGAGATTCAGGACATTATGTCGTTACTTTTACCACGCCAGGTGGAACGGTATATTATAGCGAGTTTGAGGCATAATGTTGCCCTCTCCAACCTTTTGTTTTTTAAAAAATAATATCTAATATTATGATGTAAAAAATATTTATTCTCTGTCATAGGCTTTTGAAAAACCTGTCAGCATTGCAGTATTCTCCCTGCTGTATTACTCAAAGGGAAACAACAAATGTGTTTATCTAAAATTTATATGACATGAAAAAAACAATATTTTTTATTTTAAGTTTTGCTTCTATAATTTTACTAATTACTTCATGTGCAGAAAAGTTAGACATTCAAGAGGCGAATAGCGTTAAAAATACTATAACAAACGATCATTCAATCCCAATAGAAACGGCATTGTGTTCTCTGGATTCTTTTTTATATGAACGTGGCTCCGTGAAGACAAGAGGAGGGGCAGTTAATTATATAAACAATTATTTTATTGTCTCAAGAAATAGTAAAACAACAAAAGCAGCAGATAACGAATCTCCTGTTTTATATGCTGTTAATTTCCAAGATGAAAGTGGATATGCCTTGCTTTCTGCGGATGATAGGATTCCCGAAGAAATAATTGCAGTCACGGAACAAGGGAATGTTACCCCCGAAGATTTTGAACCAGTAACCGGCGACTTATTGCCTTCCGCAAATGACGATTTGTCGGTAGAAGAGTATAATGATATGGTGTCAACCGGCGTGCTCGCCTTGCAAAATAACGAGATCAATCAGCAATGTTTAGCTTATGTGGAGCAATATATTTCATATGATGGCTATAATGTTGAAGATCAGGAAAACTCATCGAGCAATGAAACTTTTCATTGGGCGGAAGTTAAATCCGTCCCGAGATTGGTAAATACGGCATGGACTCAAGAGGGCAAAGATTATCTTTTTAATAAGTATTGTCCGGAGGTAGGGCTAATAAGGAAGAAAAAGGCTCCGGTTGGTTGTGTATGCATTGCGGTTGCACAAATTATTGCTTATCACGAATATCCTTATCCCTTGACCTGTAATGGGGTAGAAATAGACTACAACGCAATAAAGCAGATCTATAGCTATGCTAATATTAATAATTACGCCGATTCTGTTAGCAGGGAAATGCTGGCTCGATATGCTATTTGTGTTAGCGGATGGTGTAGTACACAATATGGTTGCATTTTTGGAGAAAGTTGGGGATTTGCCTGGCCATCGAATGCTAAAGAATGCTTTGAGGTTTTTGGCTACAATAATGTTGAACTTAGATGGGGTTATCACGAAAGTATAATATTGCAATCGTTAGATGCTGGTTGCCCTGTTTTTATGTCCGCAATATCTGGAGTAATCAGCGGTCACGCTTGGGTAATTGATGGATATATAAAACGCAACTATGTTGCTGACTCAAACCCGAATTATGTCGAAAAAAGCCAGACATTGATTCATTGCAATTGGGGTTGGCATGGCGATTGTAACGGATATTTTACATCCGGAGTCTTTAAAACGAACGAGGCGGTTATTCCAGACCCGTTTTTAACCGCAGAACAGAAATGTAACTTTTGGTGCGGATTTAATACAATAACTTATGATAACCCGAATATTTAAAACGCTTACAGCAGGGGCGATTGCCCTTGCGGCAACATTAAACATTACAAGTTGTGATGATGTTAATGTTTCTACGCGGCAATTATGTCCGTCATATGTGGTTTGTTACGTTGAGCTTAATTCTATTGTTCTCTGGGAGGTGCAAAACACAACAAACTGCATTCTGATACACCATGGGAATGACCCTGTTGTTTATTACGCTTTAACCAGCACAGGGAAGGAAAAAGAAATGTACGATTCTTTATGTCGTAAGCATAATGATATGAATTACAACAAGTATCGTTCTTTCATGAAGAATATTCCATACGATTCTGTTACATATAACGACTGCGATTTCACATCAATCGAAATAAGTTCCGATACCGACTTTGATGAAGCTCATCCTGCCGGTACGAATCTATCCGATATGGTCCGCTTCATGTCATATTCTCCATATCCATTCATAATGAGCGGTTATAAGTCATATTTTTATTACGATTCTGCCGCACAATCCGAATCCTTCAATAATTATATGCCGTTTTATATAGGAGGAGAGGCTTTCCGAAGTGAGACCGCCGCCACCTGCTACCCCATTGATAAAATGGTAAAAGACTTGGTGCCGGAAGATTTGATTTTGGTAGGTCACGACGGCCCCGGACTTATCGGCATGCTTTGTTTTGAACAGCTTCCGTCCTCTGCCGGAGAGCACACTATCACGGTCAAAATTTACACCGATAACGACAAGGTGCTTTCGAATACCATTAAAATGACTTTCAGTCAATAAAACAGTTGTTTTTGGCGTCCGATGTACGATGTGGTAAATGAATTCAGGCTTTTTTATGTAAATCGAGTTTGAATTGTGCTGAAGGGGTTTGCAATTGAGAGATTTTTGTAAATTTGCAACACTGCTATGAAGCAATTGAAGCGGCTGTTTGTTGTAATTGCAATTTTAGTTTTGACACCGCTCACTGTATTGGCGCAAAGGGCCACGGTGAGCGGCTATATTACAGACCAGCGGACAGGCGAGACGCTCATAGGGGCAGGTTTTGTGGAGGGAGGAACGGGCGCAGTCACCAATGCCTACGGCTTTTATACCCTTACCGTTCCTAAAGGCCGGCACAGTTTCATCTGCTCATACGTGGGTTACGCCCAGCAAACCATCAACATAAATCTACAGAGGGATACAAGCATCAATATCGCCCTCGTGCCGGAGGGCACCCTTAAAGCGGCAACGGTGGTGGCCAGCAAGGATGCCGGCATAAAGAGCACCAAGATGAGCGCGATAGAGCTGCCGATGCAGCTTATAAAGCATACTCCGGTGCTGTTCGGCGAGCACGATGTGCTGAAAACAATACAACTTATGCCGGGCGTTCAGAGTGGCACGGAGGGGTTTTCGGGCATCTATGTCCGCGGAGGCGGACCTGAGGAAAATCTCCTTCTGCTCGACGGCATCTCCCTTTACAGCGCCGAACATCTCTTGGGCATTCTTTCCATCTTCCAACCGGAAGCGGTTAAAAAAGTCACCCTCTACAAAGGCTCCTTTCCCGGCAGATACGGCGGTAGAATATCTTCAATTATAGACATCCGCACAAATGACGGCAACCTCAAAGAATTTCACGGAACGGTGGGGATAGGGGCGCTTACGGATAAAATCCATCTCGAAGGGCCAATCATCAAGGATAAACTTGCCTTCAGCATAAGCGGCAGAGCCCTACACTCTTTTCTCTACACTCCAATCATCCATAGATTAGCCGATAAGCCGGTAAACTATTATTTCTACGACCTCAACGGCAAACTCACTTGGCGCATTTCCGACAAAGACCGCCTTTTCTTCAACGTTTACCACGGCAGGGACCTTTTTTATTATAAAGACTCTATTGAAGATAGTTTCCCTTTTTATAAAGATGAAGATATAGATGAGGGGATTGAGAGCAGAATGTATATGAGCCAAGCTCAAAAAATAAATATACATTGGGGCAACACCCTCACTGGCTTGCGCTGGAATCATGTGTTCAACAGCAAACTCTTCTCGAACACCACTTTGGCATACACGCGCTACAAAATGCACGTAGGGCTTGACATTATGGAAGGAATGCGGCAAAAAGATGCTACAACAGGAGAGGTGTCGGGCTACAAAAACAAATACGGCTTCGACTATAACTCCGGTATGCGCGACATTACGGCAAAAATCGACTTCGATTATAACCCAACCCCAAAGCATCTCGTTAAATTCGGAGCCGAATATGTGCGCCACACCTTTATTCCCGAAACGGCGGGCGGATTTGCTTCGGAAATGAGTTTCGGAGGGCAAAACACCGCCGTTGATACGGTGATAACTTCAGGCAATAAAATCTTGAACGGACACGAAGCGAGCGTTTATGCCGAAGATGATTTTATGCTCGGTAAACGCTTGACCTTGAATCCGGGCCTTCGTTTTGCCTTCTTCCACACTCAGGGCACCCCCTATTGGAGCCTTGAGCCTCGCATGAGCGTAAAATTCGACTTTACGGAAGATTTATCTACCAAAGCCGCCTATTCCCGCATGGCGCAATATGTGCATCTGCTTTCACCTTCTGCCATTACCCTCCCCACCGACCTTTGGGTTCCTATTACCGACAAAATAAAACCGGTCACTTCCGACCAGGTTTCGTTGGGCTTCTATTATACCGGTCTGCAAGGCTGGGAGTTTTCCCTTGAAGGCTATTTTAAATGGATGCATAATATTTTGGAATACAGGGACGGCACCTCCTTCTTCGGCAACAGCGCCAATTGGCAGAATAATGTGGAGATGGGAGAAGGCTTAGCGCGAGGCGTGGAGCTGTTTATAGAAAAAACCTTGGGAAGCACTACCGGCTGGCTCGGCTACACCTTGGCATGGAGCGACAGGCGATTTCCGGATGGAAGCATAAACGACGGCAAATGGTTCCCATACCGCTATGACCGCAGGCATAATATCTCTCTTGTGGTAAATCATAACTTCGGACGCGGGCTTAATCTTTCCGGCACCTGGACTTTCGCTTCGGGAAACACCATGACCATCCCCGAAAGGGAAACCGTAGTGCTTACCCCCGACGGCCGTATAATCGAAATGAGCTATATTTCCGGCCGAAACAATTACCGCCTTCCTCCATCTCACAGGCTCAATTTGGGCTTTTCGTGGACAAGGAAGAAAAAGCGCGGCTCCGCCGTTTGGGACCTCTCTGTCTATAATGTATATAATCAAAAGAACCCTAATTTCGTGTTTGCCGAGACTTATTCAAAGACCGGTGCTAACGGCGTTACAGAAAGCAGAGTTGAACTGACAAAACTTACTATACTGCCAATAATACCCTCAATAGGATGGACAAGAAATTTCTAATACTTTTTCTGCTTGCGGCTACGGCATGCGTTACAGAAATGGAATACAAACCCATCAGCTCGGGCAATCAGATTATCATGAATTCCCTTATGAGCGTAGGGGATGAGCAGCATGTGGTTTTTCTGGCGCTCAGCACCCCCGGCTCTGTGGAAAAAATAACGGGTGGCGCAGGTGTGGAATGTTATATAAACGGCGCTTTGGTCGTAACAGCAACAGAATATAATGTAAATCTATGGCCCGGAACATTAAATTGCATGCGCGCTTTTGCATTCGAGGCTGAGTTTAAGGCGGGAGATGAGGTGGAGATTGTCGCGGAGGCGGGCGGGCACAAAATCTCTTCTACCGTAGTTGTGCCCTCGCAAGCTGTTCTTGGCAAGGTGGATACCTTAACCGTAAATGATGATGATGAAAGCTACCTTTACGGTTAAGGTATCCACCTT
>JAAZIW010000145.1 GCA_012800665.1 Rikenellaceae bacterium | reverse complement strand
TCGCCGGTATATTGTAGTAGAATGTCAACGGCTTGTTGAGGCTTCCCGCAGCGGTAGGCTTCCCTTATGCGGCGCTTCAGAAGATTGCGTTTCACGGCCTTTTTGAAGAATCTTTTAGGCACCGAAACCATCAGGCGCGAGCAGTCTGAATCATTGGGAATAAAGCAATAGCGTATACAACCTGCCGAGCCCCATTTGCCGGAATCAAGTAGACGAGAGATGTCCTTCTTGCCGTGCAAACGTTCTTCTTTGGGAAGAGTGGCGGCAGAGAAAGGCATTTTTAATTTTTGCTTAGATAGAGTTCTATGGCGCGGGCAGCGTTGGGAGCATCGGGGGTGGGGGCCATTGCGGCGATTTCAAGACCGGCTTCTTCCATAGGTTTCACCACGCCTTTACCGAAAGAAACGAATTTGACATCCCCCTGCTTGAAGTCAGGGAAGTTTTCGTACAAGCTTTTCACATCTGCGCGATTATAGAGGACCACGATGTCGAAACTGTTAATGTCCAAGTCGTGCAAATCTTGCGTAACGCTTTTTACCAACACTCCCTCTGTATAGTCCAATTTGGCTTTTTTGAATAGGGAGGTGATGGCAGTAGCGTTGGAGCCTTCATTTTTGGTGATGAGGAACTTTTCATTACGGTGCTTGGGGCCGATGAGCGCAACCACCGAATCGGGAGTGCCGTTGCCGAAGAAAATCTTGCGCTTGCGATAAACTATATGCTTTTGCAGATAATTGGCCACAATTTGGGTGGTGCAGAAGTATTTCATAGTTTCGGGCACCTTGAATCGGAGTTCTTCCGCTAAATAAAAGTATGCATCTATTGCAGGGCGCGATGAGAACACTATTGCCGTGTATTCGGGGAGATTTATTTTTTGATCGCGGAATTCCCGAGACGACAGAGCTTCTATCTGATAAAACGGGCGAAAGACGATATCTGCTTTATAATTGGTTTGCAGCGCCTCGTATGCGGTCGTATTGGAAGGCTCATTAAGTGATATCAGTATTCTCATATTGCGGACTTCTTGTTTACAGCAGCACAGCCGGAATTACAAGGCAGGCGAACGGTAACACTTCAAGGGCGCAAAGATACAAAAAAGTCTTCAAAGGAGAGTATTTTAATGATAAAATTTGCCCCTTACGCCTTAATGTGAGCCACAAAAACGCAAAAGTCTCCACCCATAGAATCCATCTAACCACCGAATCATTCGCCTTGAATATCCATAATATTCCTACGCTTGCGAGCATTAGGGGGAGGAAGGCCAGAAAGTAATTGTAGATGGCCGTATGGGCCGCTTTGCGGCTTTCGGAATCGAGTTTGGGAAGACGGAAGAAGGTAAAGATGATGGCTCTTAGAATTATGTAGGACACCAAAACACCGAGAGTGGCGAGGGCCTGCCATGCCTGTGGTATGACGCCAAGGAAGTCTGCCGGATAGAGTTTGTAGCGGTCGGTAAGCAAGGCTAAGATGAAGAGGCCTACAAGTGCGCAGCGGTTGCGTCCCCGCGCTTGGCTTACGCTGTGTTCTATTTCTATATTGCCGCGGCAGCGGACGAGCGAGCCGGAAAGCAGGGGGAGCAGCTTCAGATAATCGCGAAGCACCAGCAACGCCAGAGCGATGGCCGCCAACACAAAGATGCGGTTGATGGGAACTTCTATCCAGGGGTGCAGTGCTTCGCTGTACATCAGTTGCCTCGTTTTGCGTTATATCCTAGCCCTAACAGCAGAGCCAGCGCTTT
>JAAZIW010000144.1 GCA_012800665.1 Rikenellaceae bacterium | reverse complement strand
CCGGGAAGTATGTCAAAGCCATACGGAGGGCTCACAGAAGGCACGCCCATCAGATTCGACATGAAAGATGTGGAGATTCTGAAAAGCAAAGCCTTTGCCGATGTGATAGATGTCGTGAGCCCCAGGATTTATACATCTGCAAGCATCAGCTATGGATACGAAAAAGTAACGGCAAATATTGACGGAGCCACCTCCGAACTTAAATCAATCAATAAAATACGCTTGCAACACGGGCGCTTCATCAGCCCTTATGACGAATTGAACAGAGCCAAGGTTATGGTGATAGGCTCACGCATGGCGGAAACCCTGCTGGGCGGAGAAGAAGAAAATTTAGACAGGCTTTTAGGTAGGTATGTAAAAGCAAATGGTTTGGCATTCAAGGTGGTAGGAATAAGTCACACCGATGAGGGCGACCATTCCAATTATTGCTATGCCCCCTTTGCAGTGGTACAGTCCATGCGCGGAGGCGGCGACAAAATAGACCAGATTGTGCTCACTTTCCACGGTCTCACGACCAAAAAGCAGAACAGCGATTTTGAGGAGCGTATCAAACGGGCCATAGCAACAGCACACCACGCAGATCCCACTGACACCCGGGTGGCCTATATTTGGAATCGTTATTCAGACAATCTCGAAACCAAAACCGCCAGCCGCTACATCCGCATTGCCCTATGGATTTTAGGAATATTCACTCTGATGAGCGGAATAGTGGGTGTGTCCAATATTATGCTCATAAGCGTAAAAGAGCGCACTCATGAATTCGGAATACGCAAGGCAATAGGCGCAAAGCCTTGGGGAATACTGAAGCTGATTATAGCAGAAAGTGTGGGAATCACCGCCTTCTTCGGCTATATAGGCATGATTCTCGGTCTTATTGCCTGTCAGGTTATGGATAAAACCTTGGCAAGTTCCCCCACCGATTTAGGCTTTGCCCAAATATATATCTTCAAAAATCCTACGGTGGGGATTGATGTGGCTCTTCAGGCCACCCTTCTTCTTATTATTGCAGGCACAATAGCCGGACTCATCCCCGCTTGGAAAGCCTCAAGAGTAAAACCCATAGAAGCTCTCCGCGATGAATAAAATCTTCGATATAGATTATTTGAAAGAGCTTCTCGAAAGCCTTACGCGCAATAGGAGCCGCACCGTCCTTACAGGCTTCGGAGTGTTTTGGGGTATTTTTATGCTGCTTGCCCTCAGCGGAGGAGCACAAGGGCTGAAAGACCTTTTAGCCGCTAATTTCGAGGGTTTTGCAAGCAATTCCGGTTTTGTGATAGCCGGCCCCACCACAAAGGCCTACGGAGGTTTCCAAAAAGGACGGACTTGGAACATCACCCTGTCTGACATCGAAGCTATACGCCATCAGGTAAGCGAAGTGGCTACAATCAGTCCTGTCAGCGCAATATGGAGAGTAAATGCCACCCGTAATACTGAATCTTACAGTGACGCATCCATAAAGAGCACAAACCCTGAATATTATGAGATAGAGACACCTAAAATCAAGTATGGCAGGGCTCTGAATGCTATGGATGAGCACAATAAAAGCAAAGTGTGCGTGATAGGCAAGCGGGTTTACGAAAATCTCTTTCCGCAAGGAGGAAATCCATGCGGAGAATTCATCAAGGTGGATGGAGTCAATTATTTGGTGGTGGGCGTGAATTTTTCCACCGGCAATATAACAATTGGAGCGCCTGCCGACCGGACCATAAGCATACCTTTCAGTCTTTTCAATAACATTTATGCCAGAGGAGATGTTGTGGATTTGCTGGCCTTCACCGCAAAACCTGGAGCCCGCGTGAAAGACGGACTTGAAAAAGCACGCCTAGTATTGGCAAGACGCCATGGCATTTCTCCCGATGACAAGCATGCAGTGGAATCCGTAAATGCAGAAGCCATATTCACCATGATAGATAATCTTATGAAGGGAGTGGACATACTCATTCTGCTGGTTGGACTTGGAACCATACTCGCAGGAGCAATCGGAGTGTCCAACATAATGATGGTGACGGTTAAAGAGCGTACCAGCGAAATAGGCATACGAAGGGCGATAGGCGCTACCCCGAAAATGATTCTCGGGCAAATCATCAATGAAAGCATAATACTTACCATAGCAGCCGGACTTTTGGGATTGGTTGCCGCTGTAGGCATTCTATCACTTGCAGAACTGGCCGCCACGAAAGACGGAGTACTCACAGCCCGTTTCCAGATTGACTTCTGG